>DATNCU010000741.1:0-7909 GCA_035607145.1 Thermoanaerobaculia bacterium | reverse complement strand
GGATGGGGTTCGCGCCCGCCTCGGCGATGTGGTACCCCGAGATCGACACGCTGTAGAAGTTGCGCACGTCGCGCTCGATGAAGAGCTGCTGCACGTCGCCCATCATGCGGAGGGCGAACTCGATCGAGAAGATGCAGGTGTTCTGGCCCTGGTCTTCCTTGAGGATGTCCGCCTGCACGGTGCCGCGCACCTGCTTGAGGGTGGCCGCCGCGACGCGTTCGTACTCCTCGTCGCTGAGCAGCGCACGTACCTCTTCCCAACTGCCGCCGCGCCGGTCGTCCGGCTGCAGGCAGTCCTCCGCCGCGATGTCGAGGCGCCCCTGCTCGCGCAGGAGCTTGCGCGCCTGCTGGCGGATGGCGGTGTTGAAGAAGAAGGCGAGAACGGTCGGCGCCGGCCCATTGATGGTCATCGACACCGACGTCGTCGGGTCGCAGAGGTCGAAGCCGGCGTAGAGCTGCTCGGCCTCCTCCACCGTGAACACCGAGACGCCGCTCTCGCCGATCTTGCCGTAGATGTCGGGGCGCTCGTCGGGGTCTTCGCCGTAGAGCGTGATCGAGTCGAAGGCGGTCGACAGCCGCTTCGCCGGCTGGCCGTCGGCGAGGTAGTGGAAGCGCCGGTTGGTGCGCTCGGCCGGGCCTTCGCCGGCGAACATGCGCGTCGGGTCTTCCTGCGTGCGCTTGAAGGGGAAGACGCCGCCGGTGAAGGGGAACTCGCCGGGGACGTTCTCGAGCAGGCGCCAGAGCAGGCGGTCGGCCCAGCCGCGATAGCGCGGCCGCGCCACCTTCGGCACCTGGGTGCCGGAGAGCGTCTCGCGGTAGTTGTCGACGACTACGTCGCGGCCGCGCACCTCGTAGGTGAAGCGCGCCTCGCGGTAGACGGCGTCCCAACGCGGCCAGTCTTCGAGAATCGCCGAGCAGCGCGGGTCGAGGCGCGTGCGTAGCGCGTCGCGTTCAGCGGCGAGGTCCCCCGCGGCCGCGCTCTTCCGCCGCTCGAGGATGGCGATCACGCGCTCGACCGCCTCGAGCTCGCCCGCAATCTCCGCCTGGTCCTCCGCCCAGCGACGGTAGCCGCGCACCGTCTCGCCGATCTCGGCCAGGTAGCGCTCGCGCTGCGCCGGGATGGCGTGACCGCCGGCTTCGGTGGTGCGCTCGACACCGGCCGGATAGCGGCTCTGCCACGGCAGCTCCAGTCGCTCGACGAGCTTGGCGATCAGGTGTCCGTAGAGCGCGTTGACGCCGGGATCGTGGAAGTCGGCGGCGCTGGTGCCGAAGACCGGCAGCGCCTCGGGCGCGGTGTCGAACAGCTTGTGGTTGCGCTGGTACTGCTTGCGCACCGCGCGCAACGCGTCCTCGCTGCCGCGGCGGCTGAACTTGTTGATCGCCACCAGGTCGGCGTAGTCGAGCATGTCGATCTTCTCGAGCTGCGTCGGGGCGCCGAACTCGGCGGTCATCACGTAGAGCGCGAGGTCGCAGAGGTCGACGACGGCGCTGTCGCCCTGGCCGATGCCGGCGGTCTCGAGGAAGATCAGGTCGAAGGCGCCACTCTCCTGGACGGTGGCGAGGGCGTCGCGCAGCGCCTCCGACACCTCGCCGCGCGCGCCGCGGGTGGCGAGCGAGCGTAGGTAGACGCGCGGGTGCTTGGCGGTGTTGAAGCGGATGCGATCGCCGAGCAGCGCGCCGCCGGTGCGCCGCTTGGTCGGGTCGACGCAGAGCACCGCCACGCGCTTGTCCGGGAAGTCGTGCACGAAGCGCAGCACCAGCTCGTCGCTGAGGCTGCTCTTGCCGGCGCCGCCGGTGCCGGTGAGACCCACGACCGGCGCGGCGTTGGTGACGCCCGCGGCGCGCGCTTCACGCGCGCTTGCCCATTCGATCGCCGGCCGCCACCGGCCCAGCTCGACGAGCGTGATCGCGCGCGCCAGCTGTTGGAACGCATCGGCGTCCGCCGCCAACGGCTTCTCCGCCGGATCGAAGTCGCACCCCTCGAGGACGACGTCGATCATCCCCTGCAGGCCCATGCGGCGGCCGTCCTCGGGCGAGAAGATGCGGTCGATGCCGCGGCGGTGGAGCTCTTCGATCTCGCTCGGCACGATGACGCCGCCGCCGCCGCCGAAGATGCGCACGTGGCGGGCGCCGCGCTCGTCGAGCAGCTGCCGCAGGTAGGTGAAGAACTCGACGTGGCCACCCTGGTAGCTGGTGATGGCGACGCCCTGCGCGTCTTCCTGGATGGCAGCGTCGACGATCTCGGCGACGCCGCGGTTGTGGCCGAGGTGGACGATCTCGGCGCCGGAGCCCTGCAGCAGGCGGCGCATGATGTTGATCGCCGCGTCGTGGCCGTCGAAGAGGGCCGCGGCGGTGATCAGCCGTACGGCGTGCCGGGGCCGATATAGCTCTGGCCGGGGCTGCTTCTCGATCGCGACTGCTTGCGCCATCGGAAGCGGATTATCCCACGGTGACGGCCGACCCTCGTCGACCGCCTGCGCATCAAAACGGAACGGGGCGGTCGACCGGGTCGACCGCCCCTGCCGGATTCCTGCGCCCGGCCCTCACCCTTTAACCATGGAGATCGCTCCCCAGCGGGTGACACCCGAAGCCCCAGCTGTGCCGGACGCGGGCTGCTGCTGCGAGTGCCGGCTGATTAGACGGACACGAGGCGCAAAATTCCCCCTACGCCCGCCAAAGCGGTGCACCGCTAGCGGCGTCCAAGCGCGTGGCGCGCACCCAATGACTCACGGCGGCGCATGGGCCGCCGGCGGCGCATGCGCAGCGGGCCGCCGCGGGCGCGGCCGGCGCTGCATGCCCTCGGCGGATCGATAGTTGCGGTGGAGGCGGATCCACTGCACGCGCGCCGGGTCGACGCCGCCGCTGCGCACCCAATCGTGGAGCGTCTCGCGGAAGGCGCGCTCCGCGACCTCGTTGCGCACGCGCGCCCACTGCAGGCCGTACCAGCCCGGCGGGTCGCTCCCCGAGGCGCCGTTGACCGTCGGCACTCCCGTGATCTGCGCCGCGAGCATGGCGTCGAGGTGGACGAGCATGGCGCCCCCGCGGTCGCTGCTGCGGGTGATGACGAACGCCGCCGCGCCGCGATCGACCTGCCGCGCCACGATCCCGACCCAGCGGCGCTGCACGTCGCGGTTGTGCGTGTCGAGCTCGGCGAGCTGCTCCACCGCGCAGCCCACCAGCAGCGCCATCGCCAATACTCGCGCGCGGCCGCGCAGCGAATCCACCCAGGTGCCGAGCACCACCGCCGCGGCAAACGGCAGCAGCAGCCCGATGCGCGAGATGGCGCGTGCGGCGCCGAGCGCGGGCACGGCCTCGACGAGGCGCTTCCACAGCGTGTGGCCGTGCACCATCGTCGTCAGCGCCATCAGCAGCAGCGCGGCCCCGAGCGCGATCCGTACGGCGACTCGCCGTTGACCGTGCCACGCCGCGGCCAGCACGCACGCCGTGGTGAGCAGCCCGAGACCGACGGCGTGCTCGAACTCCCACGGCAGCGTGCGGAACACGCGCGCGTGGCGCGTCCAGCCATAGAACAGCGCGTGCGACGACACGTAGAGCCACGTCGCCGGTCGCGGCACCATCGGCAGCACGGCGTCCCAACCGCGCTCTCCCAGCACTGCCTGCGCGGCGCGGTAGTGCGCCACCCACGGCCACAAGGCCGCGACGGTGAGGGCGCCGATGGCCAGCAGCACGGGCCAGTCCTGGCGCGCGCGGCGGACCACCTCGCCACGCGTGGCCCGCATCGCCAGCGCACAGATCGCGATCGCCGTCACCACCATGGCGAGGAAGAGGCCGTGGTAGAAGCCGCCATAGAGCTGTGTCACCAAGGCCGCCGCGGCCAGCGCGGCGCAAGCGCGGCGTGCAGCGACCGTCTTCGCGTTCGCCCAACCGATCGCGCCGGCGAGACCGGCGCTGACGTAGAACGTCGCCAACAGCTGCGCGTGCGAGATCTGGTGAACGCGCGAAGCCGAGCAGGCGATGAGCCACGCGCCGACCGCCGATGCGGCCGGCGACAGCCTGACGGCGAGCCGCAGAAGCGCGTAACCCGCGGCGACGCTGACCGCCACCGCCGCCATCCCCCACAGCGCGAAGCTCACGTCGGGCGGCAGGCCCATGGCCCGCCACGGCCAGTACAGGAGTCCGAACGACGCCATCGGATCGCTGTAGGCGAGCGCGTTGTCGCCGTGTGGGAAGTACTCGGGGAGCCCCCAGAACGCGGCGTCCACCGGCCGGCGGATCAGCCACCCCCACGAGTGCTCGATGAGGAAGGCGACGAGCCTTCCGTCGTAGGTGTCACCGGGGATCTGGGTGAAGCGCGACAGCCAGACGTCGCGGAAGAGGACCAGCGGCGCCAGCAGCGACAGCGCGAGCACCCACAGCGCCTCCAAGCGCGCCGCCCATGCGGCCGCTGGAGGCTTGGATACGGAGGTCGTGGCCGGCTCGCTCACGGCCGCTCATTCTGTCGCGTCTCCTCGCCGGCTCGCCTCCACTTCCCCCGCCGCCGACTGTGAAGTTGCTCATCCCGAGCGCGTGAATCGCGTCATTGCCCCACCCCTCCCCCGACCTTAGGGTCGGGGTGCTTCCCCCACCCACGACAAGGAGGTCTCACGCCATGTGGAAGCGTCCTGAAGACGTTGCCGTCCCACCCCCCATCGCGAGCGCCGAGCCGCCGCGCCCCGTCCAGTCCACCCCTCCCACCCCAGGCCGGGTCCCGGCGCCCTCCTCGCCGGCCCGCCTGGGGCCGTCCCTCGCGCTCGAGGGCAAGCTCAGCGGTGAAGAAGACCTGCTCGTCGAGGGGCGCTTCCGCGGCGAGATCCAGGTACCGGCGCACCAGGTGACGGTGGGCAGCGACGGCCGCGTCGAGGGCGAGGTGCGCGCGAGCGCCATCGTCGTCGAGGGCGAGGTGCGCGGCAACCTGACCGCCAGCCAGCAGGTGCTGGTGCGCGCCAGCGGCCGCGTGCACGGCGACATCCGCGCCCCGCGCGTAGCGCTCGATCAAGGCTGCCGCTTCAAGGGCGCCATCGACATGGAGCCCGGCGTCAAGGCGACCCCGGCTGACCTTCCCGAGCGCCGCGAAGGGCGCGAGGGGCGCCGCGAGCGCGAAGCTCGCGAGACGGCGGTCAGCGCGCCGGCGCCTGCGGCGAGCTGATCGGCCGGACGGCGGGCGCCGAGCCCGCCCTAAGCGGCGCGCCTCTTCGCGACCCGCGTCGTTGTAGGGCGGCCTCCGCGGCCGCCATCCGCGCTATGCCGGTTGAGCGACCTCGACGCCGCGCACGTCGCGCGTCGAGGCGGTGAGCTCGCGCCGCAGGTCGTCGAGCTCGGCCTGATGGCGCCTCTGGGTCTCGACGAGGCGGCGCAGCAACGCCGCCTCGTCGGCCTGCCCGAGATCCTCCATGTCGCCGATCATGCGCGGGTAGAGCACCTCGTTCTCGTACTGCTCGGTGGCGATGGCGTCGCGCAGGTTGGCGTGGTCGCTCTCCACCTTGCCGGCGGCGCGCAGCAGCTCGATCGCCAGGCGGTCCTTCTCCGCCGCCAGCGAGCGCCAGCGGCTGCCGAGGTTGGGCTTGCCCGCCGCCTCGGCATGCTCGGCATAAGCGCGGTAGCTCGCCGCCGAGGTGGCCTCGGCAGTCGACCCCGTGCGCAGGTGCTCCAGGTGGCGCGGCAGTCGCGACATCGAACGATCCTCCAGTGAGGCACTCACGTCCGGCGCTGAGGCGCGCCGGAGGCGACGGCGGACTCTATCGCAACCCTTCCCGTCGCTCCTCCGTAGGAGACCCGGGGGCGGGGGCATAGGATCCCTGCCCCCGCCTATGCGCAAGCGCACCCTTCTGCCGCTCACCCTGATCGGGGTGCTGCTGCTGTGCTCGTTCTTCGCGCACCTCGCCGGCCTGCGCGGCCTCTACGTGCTGACGCTGTGGGCCGCGGTGGTGCTGATCGCGGTGTGGGGGGGCTTCCGGCTCTTCCGGCGCTTCCTCTGGCGGGTCGGCCGCAAGCTCGCGTTCTCCTACTTCCTCATCGGCGTGCTGCCGATCCCGATGGTGGCGATCCTCATCGGAGTGGCGCTGTGGCTGCTCTCGGGCGCCCTCGTCGGCCACCTCTTCCGCGACACCGCGGTGGCGTTCCACCGCGAGATCGAGGAGACGACCGCCGAGGCGCTCGACGGCTTCCGCGACGGGCACCCGCGCCTGCGCGACGGCGACGTGCTGCTCGCCTACTACAAGGACGGCAAGCGGGCCGCCGGCGCGAGCTTCGCCCCCGAGGCCTGGCCCGAGTGGCTGGTGCAGCCGGGGAAAGGCGACGAGGGGCTCTCCCGCCACGTCCCGCTGATGCTCGACCCGCGCGGCCGCCTCACCCTCGCCGCCGCCGTCGAGGGGGCCGACGGCACCGCCGCGCTCGGCATCTACCAGGGCGACCTCGACCGCGAGCTGCGCGAGCGCAGCGGGCTGTGGGTGGAGATCGCGCCGTGGAGCGCCGCCGGCCAGCGCGTCGACGTGCAGCTGTTCGGCCACCACCTGCCGGTGTCGCTGCCGATGGCCGAGCGCAAGGAGGCCCTGCGCCGCGAGTTCTTCGGCACCGCCAACCGCGAGCTGCCACTCTTCGATCGGCCGTTCCTCGCCTGGGTCGAGAAGCTGGGGCCGGCGCGGACGCTCACCACCACCCCCCGCAAGGGCGCGCAGGAGATGGGCGCCCTGCTCAATGCCACGCCGCGCACGCTGGTGCGGCAGGTGGTGTCGAGCAGCGCCGACATCGACGCCGCCGCCTGGGGCGTGCTGCTGGTGGTCGCCTTCCTGCTCTTCGACATCTACGCCGCGGCCACGCTGATGGCGCTGTTCCTCATCTACGGCCTCTCGCGCGCCGTGAACCGGCTCTCGCGCGCCACCGACATCGTGCGCCGCGGCGACTTCTCGGTGCGCATCCCGGTGCGGCGCAAGGACCAGCTGGGCGAGCTGCAGCGCTTGTACAACGAGATGGCGGCGAGCCTCCAGGAGCTGGTGGCGACGACCGCCCAGAAGGAGAGCCTGGAGAAGGAGCTGCAGGTCGCCCGCGAGCTGCAGCAGAGCCTGCTGCCGAGCTCGCTCACCACCACCGAGGCGGTGGAGATGGCGAGCTACTTCGAGCCCTCGGCCGCCATCGGCGGCGACTACTTCGACCTGCTCAAGGTCGACGACGGCCGCTTCGTGGTGGTGGTCGCCGACGTCTCCGGCCACGGGCTCTCCGCCGGCCTGCGCATGGCGATGCTCAAGGCGGCGCTGGTGATGCTCGTCGAGCAGCGGATGCCGGCGCACGAGGTGTTCGAACGCCTCAACCGGCTGGTGCGCGAGGGGCAGGGCAACGTCGGCGCGCGGCCCCTGGTCACCGCAACACTCGCGACCTTCGACCCGCGCAGCGGCAGCCTGGAGCTCACCAACGCCGGCCACGTCCCCACCTACGTGCTGCACGACGGCAAAGTGCAAGAGATCCTCCTGCCCAGCCCGCCGCTCGGCGTGCTCGGCGACCGCTACGCGCGCGCCGAGGTCAAGCTCGTCCCCGGCGACCTCGTGGTGTGGCTCTCCGACGGCCTGGTGGAGACCGCCGACCCCGACGGCGAGCCGTTCGGCTACGACGCCGTGCAGCACACCCTCGCCGGCGGCGGCACCGCGGCGCAGGTGCGCGACCGGCTGCTGGCACGGGTGGCGGCCCACTCCAAAGGCGCTCCGCCGGCCGACGACCGTACACTGGTAGTGCTGCGCTACCTCGCCCGCCAGGAACAAACCGCGCCGGCGATCGGTTAGCATGAAGCAATGCCCCGCCGGCTAGGGTTCCTCCTCGTCGCTCTCCTCGCGATCGCCGCGCTGCCGGCGCGCGCCGAGCTGGTGCTGCTCCAGGGCGGCGACGTGCTCAAGGTCAAGGCCTACGAGATGGGCGCCGAGCAG
>DATNCU010000074.1:0-3591 GCA_035607145.1 Thermoanaerobaculia bacterium | reverse complement strand
ACCCTGCGCCTCACCCGTATCCCCGAGCTGCTCAACAAGGCGCGCGTCAAGGCCGACTTCGAGCGCAAGGTGATCGCCGACCTGCCGCAGCAGGTGGAGGCGAAGGTGCGCGAGGTCATCGACTGGCTGGTGGCGAGCGAGCTGCGGCAGTGGCAGGGCGCCAACACCCGCCTCGAGGAGCGCAAGGCCGAGCACGCCGACCGCATCGTCGGCCAGATCGGCAGCTTCGACCAGGACCGCCAGCGGCTGCTGGAAACGGTGGGGCGCGCGGCCCAGCGCTCGCTCGAGACCTTCGACCGCGAGGCGCAGGCCCACCGCATCGCCGACGACGTGCAGGCGGCGGTGACGCGGACCGCCATGGTCGAGGTCGGCGCCGTCGGCCTCGGCGCCGTCCTCACCGCCATCGCCACCACCCACCTCGCCGACTTCACCGGCATCCTCGCCGCCGGCACGCTCGCCGCGCTCGGCCTCTTCATCCTGCCGGCGCGGCGGAAGAAAGCGCAGCGCGAGCTGCGCGAGAGGGTGCTCGAGCTGCGCGAGCGCCTGATGCGCACCTTGACCGAGCAGTTCGACGCCGAGGTCGAGGGCAGCGTGCGCCGCATCGAGGAGTCGATCGCGCCCTACACTCGTTTCGTGCGCGCCGAGCGCGGGCGGCTGGAGGAGCTCCATGGCAAGCTCGACGGGTTACGCGAAGGGCTCGCGGCGCTGCGCCGGCGCGTCGCGGCGCTGGGTTCCTGACGTTCCGTTCCACGCCGGGAAGGAGAAGAGCCGATGGCAGAGCAAGGCGTCGTCAAGTGGTTCAACGAAGCGAAAGGCTACGGCTTCATCGTGCGGGAGCACGGCGCGGACGTCTTCGTCCACCACGCCTCGATCATCGCCGAGGGCTACAAGACGCTTCACGAGGGCGATCGCGTCACCTTCGACGTGGTCGAGGGCCCCAAGGGGCTGCAGGCGAAGAACGTGGTGAAGATCAGCTAGCGGAGCCCGTGCGTCGGGTGCCGACAGCGCCGTGGCAGGCGAGCATCTTCGCGATCTAGAAGTCCTGCTCCGGCGGCCAGACCTGGAAGTGCTTCAGGTACCTGCCCAGCGTCGCGTCCCAAACGACGTCGGCTTGGCCTTTGTCGAGCACGAAGTCGGGAGTTTCCCTGACAGCGTCGTTCGCCGTCAGCTGCTGAACGTGGTAGGCGACGCTGCCAGTCTCCTCCCCGCGCTCGTAGCCAGTGACGGTGACGTGGAAGGGGAACTGTTCGGCTACGCCTGCGACGGTCCGGTAGGTCTCGACCACCACCTGTTGGGTGAGATTCCCGGACGACAGGCGCTCCTCGATCCGCCTGAGCCGCCCCGTGGCATCGACCTGCACCGTGAAGTAAGTGTCACGCCCCTGGAGCCGGCGCCCGGTGAGGACGAGCTGCGCCACTCCCGACTTTGTCCACGAGCCCCTCGCCCCAGCCAGGCGCTGGGTCAAGTCGGCAGCGGCAGCCTCTCGGAGCGTCAGCGCGCATGCCGGGCAGGCGTCGCTCTCGGGTGACAGGAAGAGGAGCGGCAGGAACAAGGGGTTGGGAATCGCGGTCGCCGCAGCGTCGACTTCTTGATTTCGGTGTATCGACAGGATCTTCTCCTGTGTCAGCAGCAGGTGCGTATCCGTGCCGTCGAAGGAGGTCTCCAAGTCCGGCGCCAATTCCAGGTGCGCATCTGTGTTGACGCGCACCCGATATCGACCATCCGCCTCCGCCGCGAACGACACGTGCCCCCGGCCGGTCTTGCCGGTGTCCTCGCGTATCACCATCGCGGACGCTTCCATGGTGACCACGTGCAACTCTCGGTAGAAGCCGACCAACGCCTCCAACCCCGCCCGCGCCCTCTCAAACGCCGCCTGCGAGGGCTTCCTGACGACCGGCAGGAAAGCCGGTCGCGCTGCATGCCGATCGCGCGGCGGCGGTTCCGCTCGCGTGCTCTCGTCGAAGAGCGGCCGCATCTTGAGATTGAGCTCGTCGAGCGAGACCGAGGTTTCGCAGAAACTGCCCGCATCCGGTCCGCAGTCGCAGGTCCCGCCCCCTCCGCCACCGCCACAGACACTGACGCCCAACGGGTTGCCGCATGCCTCCCGGAAGATGCCAATCCCTTCGGTCCCGCACTTCCCTCCCGCATACCAGCCGACATCGGCCGAGAAGTTGGGAACTGATGGCTGGAGGGAAGTCGCGATCGGGACGCAATGAGCGGGGTTGCTCGAACACACCGCATTGGTTCGGCAAGCAGCCGCCGCGTCGTCCGCGCACATGCACAGCAGAGCAGCAAGAAGGCTCGACGTCAGCATCCGAGGAGTCATGGTACCCCCAAGTGCCGCGTGGTCTCAGGAGAGGATGGGACGCCTGACCACCCGTCTTCTTGGCGCCCCCGAGTTGCGAGCCGAGCTAGAACCCCTCGGATGATTAGACGGACGCGCCGGGCAAAATTCGCCTCCGTTGGGCGTCGCGGCCAGACTCCGCGCCGCTGCCCGTCGCGAGAGCTAGCGCAGCACGCGCACGGCGCCCGCCAGCACGCGGACCTCAAGCGGCCCCGGCGGGCCGACGTCGCCGTCGAGCTCGTAGGCGGTGAAGGGGCCGATGGGCTCGCAGGAGATGGTGCGAGCTTGCTTGAACATCACCGGCTTGGCGTTGAGGTGGTAGCCGAGTTGGAGCTGCGGCAGACGCAGGGGCAGCTCCCACTTGCGGAGGTTGCCGACGACGATGACGTCGGCGAGGCCGTCGTCGACCTTCGCTCGCGGCGCCACCTTCATACCCTTGCCGAAAGTCGGGCCATTGGCGATGGCGAGCAGGAAGATGGGTCCTTCGTAGAACGGTGCTCCGTCGACGGCGATGCGGCAGCGCACCGGCTTGTAGCCGATCAGCGCCTGGATCGTCGTCTTCATGTAGACCGCTGCGCCGCGTTTGGTGAGCTTGTTGACAGCCTCCACCACCACGCCGGCGACGCCGGTCGAGACGGTGTTGACGCACCAGCGCCACGGCGGCCCAGCGGGGTCGTCGACGCCGAGACGGCGCACGGCGAAGGCGTCGAGCGGGCGCGGCTCGCCTTCGAGCGCCGTCTGCAGCGCGGCGCCCGGCGCGTCGGGGATGCCGAGGCTCTTGCAGAGGTCCGAGCCGGTGCCGGCGGGGACGAGTCCCATGGCGACGCGCCCGGCCAATCCATCGCCGAGCAGCAGGTTGGCGAGCATGTGCGCCGTGCCGTCGCCGCCGAGCGCGACGACGCCGCGCGCGCCGTTCGCGATGGCGCGGCGCAGCGCATCCGCCGACGCCTGCGGGTCGCGCTCGCGCACGACGTTGGCGGCGCGCAGCTCGGGGTGCGAGTCGACGAGCGTCTGCCACACGCCCGGCGCGCGCCCCGAGCCCGCCGCCGGGTTCACCAGGAAGACCAGCTGCTCGAGCTTCAACTCACGCCTCCACCACGCCTTCCGGCGTCCTCGCGGCGAGGGCGCCGCCGAAGGCTTCCTCGTCCGCCTCCCACCGCGGCGCCGTCCAACCGAGCTCCTTTTGGAACAGCGGGCCGAGCTTCGGCACCACAGCGCGCGCCGCGGCCGGGTCCCACATCGCGAGC
>DATNCU010000695.1:0-3009 GCA_035607145.1 Thermoanaerobaculia bacterium | reverse complement strand
CAGCCGCCATCCTTGGCTCGGCGACGAGTCGATCCGCCCGAAGTCGATCGGCCGCGACGTGCTGGAGCGCTACGCCTCCTTCGCCGATTACGTCCGGCTCTACGGTCTACAGCGGAGCGAGGGCGTGCTGCTGCGCTACCTCTCGCAGCTCTACAAGACGCTCCACCAGGGCGTGCCCGAGCGCGCGGTCACCGAGCCGGTGATCGAGGCGACGGCCGTCTTCCGCACCCTCCTCGAGCACACCGACACCAGCCTGCTGGAGGAGTGGGAGAGCCTTCTCCACCCGGAGCTGCGGGCCCAGAAGGCGGACGAGCGCGCCCGCGCCCGTGCCGCCCTGCGTGCCTGGGAGCTGCTGCACGACCCGAAGGCATTCGCCGCCCGCGTGCGCGCCGAGCTTCACCAGCTGGTGGCGGCGCTGGCGCGAGCCGAGTGGGAAGACGCTGCGCTGGCGGTCTGGCAGGATCCGGACGACGTCTGGACGCCGGAGCGCTTCGAGAAGGCCCTGGAGCCGTTGCTCGCCGACTACGGCGCGCTCGACTTCACGCCGCGAGCGCGCCAGGCGACGCTCACCCGCATCGAGCAGACGGCGCCGCGGCAGTGGGAGGTCACCCACAACCTGCTGGATCCCCAGGGGGAGGGGAGCTGGCACCTGCGGGGGACGATCGACCTCGCCTCCGGACGGACGCCCGAGGGGCGGCTCGTGCGCCTCGACGCCATCGAGCCCTAGGCCTGTCGTGTCACCGCGGCGCGGGCTGCCAAGCCGGCCTGGTGCCAGTTTGGCGGCGGCGCCGCGATTTCATTGCGGCATATCGAGCCTGCGGTCCGCCCAGAAACACCGCGGCCCTCGATCTCTCGAGGGCCGCTCCTACGCTTTCGGGATACGAGGGAGGTTCCGATCTGGGGTTGGGTTTTCCTTGGCTTTACCCCTGTGGTTAAGGGGAATCAGGCAAGAAGTGGTGAGGGGTGGAGATCGGAAGATCTCGAAAGTTAAGGTAGGAAATCGATCGGTAAGCAGAACCTCCCTCGTAGGTGTTTCTCTCTGTCTGAGTGCGCCAGCTAGCAACTGGTGTGCCAGGCTCTGGTGGTGCCTCAGCTCATGCCTCTGAGAACGTCTTACGGACGCCGATTCTTCCGCGTTGCGGCAAAGAGGAGCAGAGGGGGAGAAGAGAAGAGGTTTGGTTCGGAGGGGAGTCGGAAAGAGGGGGAGCCGGAAGGGGAGAAGCAAGTGTCTACAGGCACTTCCAACGCTGTGGCTAGCCGGAGCGGCGTGCCAGACGTTCCAGCGCACCGGCCACGTCGGCACGTTCGGTGAGGACCGGGAGCAGCGGGTCCGCCGCATTGCGGCGAAGGCGTGGCGGGACGGTGACGAGGGTGAAACGGCGCATGTCGAGCGAGGGGACGACCTCCTTCCAATGCAGGGGGGTCGAGACCGGCGCGCCGGGGAGCGGCCGCACGCAGAAGGGGGAGACGAGGAGCTGGCCGCGGCGGTTCTGCAGCCAGTCGACGTAGACCTTGCCGCCGCGGGCGGAGATCTGGCGCGTCAGGGTGGCGATCTTCGGGTGGCGGTCGACGACGAGCTGGCCGAGGAGGTTGGCCAGCATCCGGCTCTGCTCGTAGTCGAGGGCGGCCCCCAGCGGCACCAGCACATGGAGGCCGCTGCTGCCGCTGGTCTTGACGTAGGCGGGTAGCCCGAGCTCCTCGCAGACGCCGCGGAGCCCGCGCGCCAGCTCGACGACGTGGGCGAACGGCGCATCCTTGGGGTCGAGGTCGAGGATGCACCAGTCGGGGCGCTCGAGGTGCGGCGCGCGGCTCGCCCAGAGGTGGAAGGGGATGGTGCCGAGGTTGACGAGGAACAGCAGCGCCTCCTCGTCCTGGATCTGCGCGTAGCGGATCTCCTTGCCGACGTCCTCGCTCCACACGCCGACGGTGGGGATCCACGACGGTAGGAACTCGGGGGAGTTCTTCTGGTAGAAGGACTTCCCGGCGATGCCGTCGGGGAAGCGGGTGAGCACCACCGGCCGATCGCGCAGGTAGGGGAGCATCCACGGCGAGACCTTTCGGTAGTACTCGATGAGGTCGCCCTTGGTGTAGCCGTCTTCGGGCCAGTAGACCTTGTCGAGGTTCGAGAGGCGCAGGTCGGGCGAAGCGGCCGCCGCGGCGGGCTCCGACTTCGGCTTCGCCTTCTTCGCCCCCTTCGGCGGTTTGGCGGTCGCGCCGTCGAGCCCCGGCGGCGGCTCGCTTTCGCGCAGCCCGAGCAGCACCGGATGGCGGAGCTGGCCGCCTTCTGTCCACTCCTTGTAGCGGACCTCGGCGAGCAGCCGCGGCGCGAGCCAGAGCGTGCCCTTCGGCGCCAACGCGGCGGCGGGCAGCGGCGGCTGGTCGCGGCGCAGCTTCGGCAGCAGGCCGACGAGCCACTTGTGCTGCGTCTCGTCGAGCCCTGAGCCTACGCGGCCCGCGTAGACCGGCTCGCCCTCACGCCAGGCGAGGATGTCGAGCGACGAGACCCGGCCCGGCGTCTCCTGCTCGGTGTAGCCGACGACCCAGAACTCGCCGCGGCGGTCGGCGCGCACCTTGAGCCAGTCGTCGGAGCGGCCGCCTTTGTAGGCCGTGGTGGCCTTCTTGGCCATGATCCCCTCGAGGCCGCGTTGCAGCACCTGTGCGAAGAGCGCCTCGCCCTCGGTCTCCACGTGGTCGGCGAAGCGCACGGTGCCGAGCGGCGGCACCAGCTTGGCGAGCAGGCGTTTGCGCTCGCGCAGCGGCAGCGGCCGCAGGTCGTGGCCGCCGATCGCCAGCAGGTCGAAGAGGTAGAGGCTGGCCGGCCGCTCGACGGCGCCCTGTTCGACGTCGAGCCGCCGCGTCAGCTGGGCGCGCTTCTGCAGCCCCTGGAAGCTCGGCCGCCCCTTCTCGTCGAGCACCACCAGCTCGCCGT
This sequence comes from Thermoanaerobaculia bacterium, assembly GCA_035607145.1. Lineage (GTDB taxonomy): Bacteria > Acidobacteriota > Thermoanaerobaculia > Multivoradales > JAIOJS01 > DASYQD01. The sequence goes on along the minus strand of DATNCU010000695.1, from coordinate 80 downwards.
CGACGATCAGCCCCTCGCCCGGCAGCGCCGCCACCGCGCGCGCCACCTCGGGGAAGCGCGCCACGAGGTCGTGGCCGTGC
>DATNCU010000690.1:0-4282 GCA_035607145.1 Thermoanaerobaculia bacterium | reverse complement strand
CTCGGGATGGCGGATCAGGCCACTCCGCAGCGCGGCTGAGGTCGGTCTCGCCCCCCCGCGCGCGTAGCGGGCTGCCACCCCCCTCCCGACGACCCCCGCCCCTGGGTTTCGTCCCACCCCTGTCCCCCCGTCCCCCTGCCCCTCTAGGGGCAGGGGGCGCCACCGCCCGACCCTTCGTGCTCTCTCTCATGGTTCTGCTGTAACTCCCGCGCTCGCCACCAGCAGCGGCAGCAAGAGCAGCGCGAGCGCGCTCCACGCCAGTGGCTGGAAGGCTTCCTCGTGGCGCACCATCTTGCGCACCTGCAGCGGCGTGCGCTCGAGACGGTCGATGGAGGCGAAGATTTCGCGCAGCGCGTCGCCGTCGGTGGCGCGGAAGAAGCGGCCTCCCGTGCGCTGGGCGATGCGGCGCAGCAGGTCGACGTCGACGCGCACGTTCCAGGGCACGCGGCGGATCGTCACCTCGCCGGTGCTGCGGTCGCGCACCGCGACGGGGATCACCACCGGGCCGTTAGTGGTGCCCACGGCGACGGTGTAGACCTTGATGCCGAGACCAGCGCAGATGGCGGCGGCGGAGTCGGGGTCGATCTGCCCGGCGTTGTTGTCGCCGTCGGTGACCAGCACGATGAGGCGCGACTTGGCCGGGCTCTGCTTGAGGCGCGCGGCGGCGTTGGCGAGCGCCAGGCCGATCGCCGTGCCGTCGGGCAGCGTGTGGAGCTTCAAGTCGGCGATGAGCGACTGCAGCATGTCGCGGTCGGTGGTGGGTGGCGCCTTGGTGAGCGCGGCGCCGGCGAAGGCGACGAGCCCGACGCGGTCGCCGGGGCGGCCGCCGACGAAGTCGGCCATCACCTTCTTCGCCACTTCGAGGCGGTTCTTCGGCGCGAAGTCCTCAGCGCCCATGCTGCCGGAGATGTCGAGCACCAGCTCGATGTCGACGCCCTCGGTGCTGCTCTCTTCCCAGGCGTAGCCGAGCTGCGGCCGCGCCAGCGCCAGCACCAGCAGCGCCAGCGCCACGAGCCGGCAGTAGAAGGGAAGGTGGAGGCGCCAGGCGCCGCCGGCCGAGGCGGGCAGCTCGCTGAAGGTGAGCGCGCCAGGCGCGCCGCTGCGGTGATGGCGGAGTGCGAGCAGCGGCAGCAGCAGGAGGAGCAGCAGCCAGAGCGGATCGGCGAGCTCCGGCGTCGGCCTCATGCGCGAGTCCTCACGCGGCGCTCTCCGCGTTCGGCGACGCGGGCTCCGGAGCTGGTGCAGGCGCGAGCTCGCGGCCCACGTCCTCGCCGATCTGACGCGCCGAGGCGAGGCGCTCCGCGGCTTCGAGGCGCGTCGCGGGCCGCCGCGCGAACTTCACCTCGTCGCAGCGCCGCAGCAGCTCGAGCAGGCGGCGGCGCGTTGCGCTTTCGAGACGGCCGCCGCGCAGCTCGCGGTCGATCTCGGTGGTGGTGCGCTCGGCGGCGGGGAAGGCGAGCAGAGCAGCGAGCAGGTGGCGTAGCGCCATCGAGATCCCCGTGTGCACCTGCTCGACCGAAGGCTCCTTGGCGAGCGCCGCGAGGTCGTTGAGGAAGCGCGCCATCGGCGGCAGCGGCGGTGCGGGGGGAGCCACGGCGACGAGCCCGCGGCGTCGCCAGAGCAGCAGGCCCGCGGCGGCGAGGCAGGCGAGCGCCAGCCCGCCGCTGGTCCACCAGAACGCCTGGCCGATCGGCACCGGCTGCGGCGGCGTCGGCGGTTGCGGCGTCGGCTGGCCCTCCGCCGGCAGCACCGAGCGCACGGTGAGCTGCAGCGGCGGCGTCGCCAGCCGCAGCGGCGGTGGCGACGGATCCTCCTGGCGCAACGGCGCGACGAGGACGGGGATCGGCGGCAACGTCACCTTGCCCGGCCGAAAGGCGGTGACGAGGAGATCGAGCCGGTAGCGCGCCGGCGGGCCGGGGAGCGCCTGCGGCCGCTGCACCGCGAGCACCTCCGCGCCACCCCACTGCCGCAGCCGCGCATCGACGGCCGGCGGGCCCCAGCTCTCGCCGGGAGGGAGCGTTACCTCGAGCTCGACTCGCACGCGGTCGCCGACGGTGATCTCCGTTGGCGCAAGGCGCGCACGAACCGAGGCGCCGGCGACGGCCTCGGTGCGCGCGGACGACGAGCCGTTGGTGGCGGTTGCCGGTGCGGAGGTCCCACGGCGTGCCGGCGGCGTCCGCGGCGCCACAGCCGGTGCGCCTGCCGCGCCCGGCGCCAGCGCCGCCGTCAACAGCAGCACCGGGATCACCGCCGCAACCTCCGCCGCCGCTGCTCGAAGAACCGCACCAGCGCCGAGAGGTAAGGCCGCCCGGTGCCGATCTCGAGATGGTCGACGCCGAGCTGGCCGGCGAGCGACAGCAGCTCCTGCCGCTGGCGCAGTCGCCGGTGGTGGTAGGCCGCCGCCGCGCGCTTGCCGTCGACGACGCCGAGCCTGCCGGTCTCGGCGTCGCGCAGCACCACCGGCCCGGTGGCCGGCGGCTGTTGGTCGCGCGGATCGGATACCTCGAGCAGGATGACGTCGTGCCGCGCCGCCGCCGCCTTGAGCGCGCGGTCGAGCGGCGTGTCCACGAAGTCGGAAACGATGAACAGCACCGAGCGCTGGCGCAACGCCGGCAGCACCGACTGCAGCGCGCGCTCGAGGTCGGTGCGTCCGGAAGCCGGGTGGTGGAGGATCTCGCGCACCAGCCGCAGCACCTGGTTGCGCCGGCGCTGCGGGTGAAGCAACAGCTCCAGCTTGTCGGTGACGAGGGCAGCGCCGATGCGGTCGTGGTTGCGCAGCGCGGCGAAGGCGAGCAGCGCCGCGAGCTCCGCCGCCAGGTCGCGCTTGAGGATGGCGCGCGAGCCGAAGCCGAGACTGCCCGAGACGTCGACCACCAGGAACACCGTGAGGTCGCGTTCTTCGACGTACTGCTTGACGAACGGCGAGCCCATCCGCGCGGTGACGTTCCAGTCGATGGTGCGCACGTCGTCGCCGGGCTGGTAGGGGCGCACCTCGGCGAACTCGACGCCGCGGCCCTTGAAGACGGAGTGGTACTCGCCGCCGACGCCTTGCTCGACGAGGCGGCGCGTCGTGATCTCGATGCGCTTGACCTTGCGCAGCAATTCCGCGCTACTGGGCGCGCTGGCGGGGGCGGGGGGTGGCGGCGCGGCGCGGCGGAAGAGGGCAAGAGGCATCGGGCGCCGCCCTCGTTACGGAACTTCGATCTGTTCGAGGACCCTCGCCACCAGCTGGTCGGAGCTGACCTCTTCCGCCTCCGCCTCGTAGGTGGGGACGATGCGGTGGCGCAGCACGTCGGGGCCGACCTCCTTGACGTCCTCGGGCACCACGAAGGCGCGGCCGCGCAGCAGCGCCATCGCCTTGGCGGCGCGGGCGAGGAAGAGTGTCGCGCGCGGCGAGGCGCCGAAGGCGATCAGCTCGCCGAGGCCGCGCAGGCCCGCCTGCTGCGGCGCGCGGGTGGCGGCGACGATGTCGAGCACGTACTCGCGGATCTTGGGGTCGAGGTAGACGGCGTCGGCCGCGCGCTGGAGCTGCACGATGCGGTCGGGGTCGAGCACCGGCCGCACGTCGGCGGGCGTCTCGACGAGGTGGCGGTCGAAGATGGCGCGCTCTTCCTCGCGGTTGGGGTAGCCGATGACGAGCTTCATCAGGAAGCGGTCGACCTGCGCCTCGGCGAGCGGGTAGGTGCCTTCCTGCTCGATGGGGTTCTGCGTCGCCAGCACCATGAACGGCTCGGTGAGGCGGAAGGTTGTGTCACCGAGGGTGACCTGGCGCTCCTCCATCGACTCGAGGAGTGCCGACTGCACCTTCGCCGGCGCGCGGTTGATCTCGTCGGCGAGCAGGAGCTGGGTGAAGATCGGCCCCTTGCGCGGCACGAACTCGCCCGAGCGCTGGTCGTAGATCAGCGTGCCGACGAGGTCGGCGGGCAAGAGGTCGGGCGTGAACTGGATGCGCTGGAAGCGGATCGACAGCGTGCGCGCCAGCGTCTTGACGGCGAGGGTCTTGGCGAGGCCAGGGACCCCCTCGATCAACAGGTGGCCGCGGCAGAGCAGCCCGACCAGCATGCGGTCGACGAGGTACTGCTGGCCGACCAGCACCTTGCGCAGCTCGGCCTCGACCTGACGCAGTGCGAGCGCCTCGTGCTCGAGGTCGCGGGCGGCGAGTGTGGGGGTGGGGAGAGCCTGCTCCATGCCGGCGGCGCGGAGGTGTGCAACAGGAGTGCCACCAATGGGATGCGCCCATTTCGAGGGCGCGGGCGAACGGCGCGGCCGGCGTCGCGACGGT
>DATNCU010000684.1:0-8755 GCA_035607145.1 Thermoanaerobaculia bacterium | reverse complement strand
GCCGTCGCGCATCGAGCGCCTGGACCGCCAGCGGCAGGTGCGCCTCTTCGCCGGCGTCGCGCCGGGCTACGCGCTGGCGGACCGCATCGAGGCGCTGAAGGCGGCGCTCGCGAAGATGGAGCTCCCGCCCGGCTACACGGTCTCGGTGCTGGGGCGCGGCCGCGAGATGGCGAAGACGTTCAAGGAGTTCATGTTCGCGTTCCTCCTCTCGATCGCGTTCATGTACATGATCCTGGCGTCGCAGTTCGAGAGCTTCGTCCAGCCGCTGATCATCATGCTCGCGATCCCGATCGCGGCGCCGTTCGCGCTGCTGTCGCTGTGGTTCGCCGACGAGACGCTGAACCTCTACTCGGCGCTCGGCATCCTGGTGCTGTTCGGGGTGGTGAAGAAGAACGCCATCTTGCAGGTGGACCACACGAATCGCCTGCGTGCGGAGGCGCACCTCGACCGCACCGGCGCCATCATGCAGGCCAACCGCGATCGCCTGCGGCCGATCCTGATGACGACGCTGGCGCTGGTCGCCGGCATGCTGCCGCTCGCGCTCGGCAGCGGCCCCGGCGCCGAGGAGCGCCGCTCGGTGGCGGTGGTGGTGATCGGCGGCCAGGTCCTCTGCCTGACGTTGACGCTGCTCGTGACTCCCGTCGCCTACTCGTACCTCGACGACCTCGTCGTGTGGGTGCGTGCGCGCCGCGGTCACGTGCTGCCGGCGCTCGCGGCGCGGCTGCGCCGGCGGCGCGACGACGAGGACGAGGAGGAGCAGGCGCCCAAAGAGGCGGCGTAGGAGGGCCGCGGGTGCGGGCGAGAGGAGGGGAGCCGCGGTGATCGTCGCGGCGCTCTTGCTCGCCGGCGTGGCTGCGGCGCCGACAGCCGCGCTACCGGCGGAGATCGCTGCGCTGGCGCCGGCGGAGCGCCGCCGCCTTGCGCGCGGCGAGGTGGTGGTGCACCTCGCCGCCGCCGATCGCGACGGCCTGCGTGAAGGCACCGCGCTCATGATGTTCGACACGCCGCCGGAGCGGGTCTTCCGCGCCCTCGTCGACTTCGACCACTACTCCGAATGGATGCCGTTCGTGGTGCAGTCGTCGGGCCGCCCGCTAGGTGGCGAGGTGACCGAGAACGCGCAGCGCCTCGACCTGCCGGCGCCCGTGGCCGACCGCTTCTTCCGCGTATACGTGCGTTCCGGCATCGAGCAGCGCGACGGCCGCGAGCGTTGGACCGTGCGCTGGGAGCACGTGCCGGGATCCGGCAACGTGCGCGCGCAACGCGGCGCGTGGACGCTCGTGCGCCTCGCCGGCGGCCGCACGCTAGCGAGCTGCCGCGCCTGGGTCGACCCCGGCGGCGCGATCCCCGCCTGGTTGGTCAATCGTTGGCTCGCGCGCTCGCTGCCGTGGGTGCTCGACGGCCTGCGCCAGCAGGCCCACCGCTGGCGCTACGACCCGCGCGCGCCGCCCGGGACGCTGTGAACGCCAGGAACGGTATCGGCGCATTCGGCGTCGAGATCGCTTCGCTTCGCTCGCGATGACATTTCAAAGTCATCGCGAGTAGCGTAGCGACGAAGCGATCTCGATGCTGCGGGGTCTCGCCTTAATACTGCGCCGCCTGCCCTTGCACCGGCATCGAGGCGTGGAACTGCACCACCTTCCACGCGCCGTCGCGCTTCTCGAGCACGCCGGTGAAGCGGCAGCCCTTGAGGCTCACCGCCTCGCCGCCCGCCTTGGTGTCCCAGTCGACCACTTCGGAGAACCAGGCGGCGTCGCCGCCGCGGCTCACCTTGACCACCTCGTCGCGCACGGCGAGCTTGCTCCCTTCGAACGAGGCGAACTGCGACGTCACCGACTTGCGCAGCGCGTCGAAGCCGACGAAGCGCTCGGCGGCGTCGGTGCCGAAGCTCACCGCGTCGGCGTCGTGGGCGAAGATGCGGTCGAAGGCCGCCATGTCCTCGCTCTCGAAGATCTTGTTGAACTCGTCGACGACGGCTTTGGCGCCGGCCTCGGCTTTCATCTCGGTGTGCGACGCGGCGAAGGCGGCGGGGGCGAGCAGCAGGGCGGCCGAAAGGGCAAAGAAAGACAGAATCAGAGCGAAACGGCGCATGGAGTCCTCCTCGTTTGGCGGAGATACGGAGCCGAAGGCGCGCCGGACGGCTGGCGGGCGGCCTACTCCTGGTCGGGAGCAGGAGCGGCCTTGCGCGCCGACTTCGGCGGGCCGCCGCCGCGGTAGAAGGCGACCAGCATCTCGGCGAGCTCCTTCGGCTTCTCCAGCATCAGCCAGTGGCCGCTGTCGGGGATGACGCCGACGCGCGCATCGGGCATGCGCAGCTCCAGCATCTTGCCCGTCGCCTGCGGCACCACCTTGCTCTTGGCGCCGAAGATGACCAGCGTCTTGCGCTTGAGCTCGGGGAGGATGAGGTCGAGGATGCGCGCGCGCTCGCCTTCGAGCAGCTTCGACCAGACGAGCTGGTAGAAGGGACGGTTGTTCGCCAGCCCCTCCGCCCGCCGCCGTTTGCGCGCGGCGGTCATCGCCGGCAGCGTGACGGTGGTGTAAGCGAGCAGGCCGTCGTACTGCTCGGCCTTGGCGATGAGGAACGGGTTGCGGTGGTTCTTGAGCTGGCGGTCGAAGTCGCTCTCCGCCGGGCCGCTGACGCCGAGCGGCTCGATCAGCGTCAGGCTCGCCACGTCGGTGGGCGAGGCGTAGGCGTAGCTCGCCGCGACGATGGCGCCGATCGAATGGCCGACGAGGTGGAACGACACCAGGCCGGCGTGCTTGGCGAAGGTGCGCACCTGCTTGGCGAGCGAGGTGGCGTCGAACTGGCCGTCGGGGTCGGGGAAGTTGGCGCCGAAGCCCGGCAGGTCGGGGGCAACGACTTGATACCCCTCGGCCGCGAGCAGCGGGATGACGTCGAGCCAATGCTCCTTGTCGGCCGCGAAGCCGTGCAGCAGCACGACGGTGGAGATGGCCTTGGGGTTGCCGGCAGTGAGGTAGGAGATCTGGCCCTTGCCGATGGCGACCACCTTCTCCTCGATCTTGGTGCTCTTGCTGCCCCCTCCCTTGCCGCCGCTGAAGGTGCCGCGCTTGTAGAGGACGTAGGCGAGCGCGACGACGCCGGCGCCCTCGGCGAAGAATAGCCAGTTCAAAGTGGCGGGATTCTAACCTTGCCGCGTTGCCGCCGCCTCCTCTATGAGCAGTGCCAGCAGACGCTCGCCGTAGTCGGCGGCCTTGCGCTCGCCGATGCCGCGCACGAGGAAGAGCTGCGCGGGAGTTCGCGGCCGCACGCGGGCGAGCTCGCGCAGCGTGGTGTCGTGGAAGACGACGTAGGGCGGCACGCCGCGCTCGGCGGCGATCTCGCGGCGCAGCGCGCGCAGGCGCTCGAAGAGCTCCTGCTCGGCGGCGGCGAGCGGCGCTTCGCCGGGAAGCATCGCGGTGGCGCCGTCGCGGCCGCGCCGACGACGGTCGCGCGGCTGAGCGGGCGGCGCCGGCACGCGGAAGAGCCGGCACTCGCGGCGTCCGCGAAGGAGCTCGCCCCCGTCGTCGGTGAGGCGCAGCACCGGATAAGGCTCGCCCTCGACGGAGAGCATGCCCAGGTCCACCAGCTGGTCGACGACGTTGCGCAGCTCCGACACCGACATCTCGGCGAGCAGACCGAAGGTGGAGAGCTGATCGTGGCCGCGCGCTTCTACGCGTTCCGTGCGTTTGCCGCGGAGCACGTCGATCACGTGGCCGGCGCCGAAGGACTGCCGCACGCGCGCCACGCAGGAGAGCACTTTCTGCGCGAGCACGGTCGCGCCGGGCACCTCCTCCAGCTCGCCCAGGCACCAGTCGCAGGCGCCGCAGGAATCGGCGGAGAGGCGCTCGCCGAAGTGCTCGGCGAGGGCGCGGTGGCGGCAGCCGGCGCTGCTCGCGTAGGACTCGATGCGGCGCAGGTGGAGCTGATTGGCGTCGGTGAGCAGCCCGTCGCGCTCCAGCCGGCCACGCCAGCGCACGACGTCGCCCGGCGAGTGGAGCAGCACGCACTCGGCGATCTCGCCGTCGCGGCCGGCGCGCCCGGCCTCCTGCGTGTACTGCTCGAGCGAGCGCGGAGAACCGGCGTGCACGACGCAGCGCACGTCGGGGCGATCGATGCCCATGCCGAAGGCGACGGTGGCGACCACCACGTCGACGCGCTCGCCGAGGAAGGCATCCTGCGCCGCGGCGCGCGCCTCGTCGGCGAGGCCGGCGTGGTAGGGGAGCGCGCCGATTCCGGCGGCGACCAATTGCTCGGCGAGCCGCTCGACCTCGGCCCGCGAAGTGCAGTAGACGATCGCTGCCCCGCCCGGGTGGCGGGCCAGCACCTCGCGGACCTGCCGGGCGAGCTGCTCGCGCCGCCGCACGCGGTAGACGAGATTGGGGCGGTCGAAGGCGCCGACCAGCACCGCTGGGTTGCGTAGCCGGAGCTGGCGCACGACGTCATCGCGTACCCTCGGCGTGGCGGTGGCGGTGTAGGCGTGGAAGGCGACGCCGGGAAGCGCCTCGCGTAGCTCGCCGAGCTGGCGGTACTCGGGGCGGAAGTCGTGCCCCCACTCGCTGATGCAGTGCGCCTCGTCGACGGCCACCGCGCGCAGGCCGCCGCGGCGCAGCTGGGCGAGGAAGCCCTCGCCGCCCTCCATCATCAGCCGCTCGGGCGCCGCGTAGAGGAGCCGCAGCTCGCCGCGGGCGAGCCGCGCCAGCACCGCGGCGCGCTCGGCAGCCGGCAGCGAGCTGTTGTAGGCCGCGGCGGGGACGCCGAGGGCGACGAGCCCGTCCACCTGATCCTTCATCAGCGCGATGAGCGGCGAGACGACCAGCGTCAGCCCGCCGCCCACCACCGCCGGCGCCTGGTAGCAGAGCGACTTGCCGCCGCCGGTCTGCAACACCACGAGGCTGTCGCGCCCGGCGAGGGAGACCGCGATCGCCTCCTCCTGCAGCGGCTTGAGGCGGTCGAAGCCCCAGACGCGGCGCAGCTCCGCGTGCAGGCGCGGCTCGGCGTCGAGGGTGAGCTGGGTGGGGGGAAGCGCCACGGCAGGCACAGGGTACCTCTCCACACCGCAATCGGAAGCGGACCGCCGTTTGTCTCAGGCCCTACTGAGGGGCCATGAAGGCACCACGCCGGGGGACTGTCGGTTCGGCCCGATGACTTGCCGTCGACGCCCGAGGAACTTGCGGATGCTTCGTTTACGCGGGTACAGTTCATGAACCGATGAGAGCCTGTTGGTTGGGCGGCGCGGGCGCCCGCCGACGCCAACTGCAACGATAATCGCGGGTGGCTCCGTCGCGTGTGCGGCTGAGCTGCGGCACTAGCGGAGAAACACACGGAAATGCCGACGGCATTCATCAGCTACTCGTGGGACAGCGAGCGGCATCGGGACTGGGTGCGCCGTCTTGCCACGGACTTGCGAGATCGAGGAGTTGACGCGTGGCTCGACCAGTTTGAAGTGCAGCTGGGTGACGATGTGACAGCGTGGATGGAACGAGGTATCTCGGAAGCTGACCACGTCCTTCTGATTTGTAGCGACGGGTTCGCCGAGAAGGCCAACGCGCGCACTAGCGGAGTCGGCTACGAGCAGGCAATTGTGACCGGCGAGCTTCTTACCTCACAAGTCCCACGCGGCCGGTTCGTTTGCGTTCTACGAAGCGGCACTCCCTCGATGGCTATCCCTAAGTACATGCAGTCCCGTCTATTCGTCGACCTCAGGGCCGAGGACCAGTACCAGCGTGGCTTGGAACAACTGATTGTCCACCTCTTCCGAAAATACGATGACCTTAGGCCGCCTTTGGGAGGGGTTCTTCGTGAGCCGCGTCCAACGACCGAGACTCCTCGAGCTGTCAGCGCGCAACCGCGAGGCTGGGTCTTGGTGGCCGGGACGGGAAGGCGTTCCGAGTTTTCCCCGCCGTTGGCCGAAACCTCGACTTATCTCGGTTCTCGCTTGGCCGCCGAGGGCTACGGACTGATTACGGGCGGCTGGCCTGGCGTGGACGAGACTGTGGCCCGGGCCTTCGCTAGCACTGTGTCCCTGGGGCGATTCGCCTTGGAGGATCGTCTGATTCAAGCCGTGGTTGCGAGCGAAGAGCCGGCGTTTCCGGCCGGTCAACTGGTGTTTGTCAGGCGCGGCGAGGAGGAGTGGTCTGAACCGATCAGGCGTGCTGACGCAGTGGTGCTCGTTGGCGGTCTCGGTGGAACCTTGACGACTGGCAAAATGGCTTGGCAACTGCGGAAGCCGGTGCTGCCGCTCGCCGACAGCGGGGGCGATGCCAAGAAAGCTTACCTTCATACGCTGAAGGAATGGAATAGTTTTCAGTGGATGGGTTTCGAGCAGGCACACTATCGCCGACTCGCCCGCGCGGGTCGTGAATGCGTCGATGCGGCGCTCGAGCTCCTCGCCACTTGCGAGTTTTCCGGATCACCCTGAACCATGGGTTGCAGTTGATGAGCTGAGTCGGGCGGACTGAAGAGGACCGCCAGCGAGATCCCGCTCAGCCGGTGATCCCCAACCCGGCGGGCGTCAGCGCGCCATGACCTCGGCTGCATAAGAGATGATGGCTCGCTTGCCCCGCTCCGGCGAGGTGTGCACCTCGAGATGAGCGAAGCGATCTCCCTCCGCGCCGCCCGGCGGCTTGCCCTGGCACGCGCCGGTCTGCTTTTTTCACCCCTCTGCGGACTGCCCACGAGCGCTGGCCGCGGCGAGGCGGCGGCGCGCCGCGCCGCGCACGCGGTAGTCGGGCGGTTCGGCTACCTGCAGCTCGACACGGTGTCGGTGGCGGGGGCGCGCAGTCACGCGATCGTGTTGCTGTCGCGGCTGCGCGGGTTTCCTCCGCGGCTGGCGGAGGAGCTGCTGCAGCCGGGCGAGCCGTTGTTCGAGTACTGGGGACACGAGGCGAGCTGGATCCCGCTCGAGTTGTATCCGGCGTTCGGCTTCCGGCGCGAGGAGCTCCGCGTGCATCCGTGGTGGGGCGACCTGCTCGGAGAGCACCGCCACCTCGCGGACGAGTTGCTGCGCCGGATCGAGGCCGAGGGGCCGCTGCGCTCGCTCGATATGGAGGGCGAGGGCGGGAAGGGCTGGTGGCAGCTCAAGGTCACCAAGAAGGTGGCGACGGCGTTGTGGTCGGCCGGCGAGCTGGCGATCCGCGAGCGGCGCGCGTTCCAGCGCACCTTCGATCTCACCGAGCGCGTCATCCCCGAACGCTGGCGGCGCGAGGCGATCGACCGCGCCGAATCGCTGCGCCGGCTGCTCCTCGTCGCCCTCGGTGGTCACGGCTGGGCGACCACCGGCACGCTCGCCGCGACGTGGCGGCTGCGCAACAAGCGCGAGGAGATTGCCGGGGCGCTGCGCGAGCTCGTAGACGCTGCCGAGATCGTTCCGTGCACGCTGGTCGTCGATCCGCGCAAGGCTCGCGGCAACGTGAGGGGTTGGTGCCGCCCCGCCGACCTCGAGCTCGCGGCGACACTTGAGCGCGCGCGTCCGCGCGCCGACCAGCCGGTGCTGCTGTCGCCGTTCGATCCGCTGCTGTGGGACCGCGGCCGCGTGCAGCTGCTCTTCGGCTTCGGGCAGTCGCTGGAGATCTTCAAGCCGGCGGCGCAGCGGGTCTTCGGCTACTACGTGCTGCCGGTGCTCGCCGGCGAGCGGCTGGTGGGCCGCGTCGACCTCAAGGCGCGGCCGGCGGCGAGGCGGCTCGACCTCCTTGCGGCTCACCACGAGACCGACGACGCGGCGACGCGCGAAGCGGTGCAGGCGGCGCTGCAGCGCTACGCCGACGCCGTGGGACTGTCTCTCTCGCGCTGACGCTTCGCTGTGGGCCGCACTGACCCACCGCCGCGCGGCCGCGCTCGCGTGCCGGCTACCATTACTCCCTTCATGCGGCGTCCCCTGATCTGTGCGCTGCTGCTCGCGCTCGTCGTGGCGTCTGCTGCGCGCGCGGCCTTCCGCGAGCAGGCGAGGCTCGAGTCCGCGTACCGCAACGCACTCGCCGACTGGGCGGAGGGGGACGACGAGGGCGCGCTGGCGCAGCTGCTGCGCATCGACCAGGGCGGCACCGTCGGCCGCGAGGCCGACCGGTTGGCGCGCGCCAAGCTCGATGTCGGCAAGTCGATCGGCCGGCGGTCGCCTTCGGCCGTGCTCGCCGCGGCGGCGCTGGAGTCGCGCGCCTACCTCGCCTACGCGACGCACCGTCCGACGCTGGCCGCCGAGGCGCGCCGCACCGCCACCGTGCTCGTCGAGCTCCACGCCTCGCTCGAGCGCAAGCGCGCGGACCGGCCGCTCGACGCCGCCATGCTGGCAAACCTTGCCGGCGAGGCGGCGTCGCGGGCGCAGCTCACCGCCGCCGGCGATCTCTACACGCGGGTGCTGGCGCTTTCGCCCGGCCAGCCCGCGGCGCTGCTCGGGCTCGCCGCCATTCACGAGCTGCACTCGCGCTACGCCGAGGCGGCCGAGATCTTGCGGCCGTTGGTGGCGGCGCATCCGGAGGCGCGCGAGGCGCGACTGCGGCTCGCTATCAACGAGCTCCGCCTCGGCCGGCGAGCGCGGGCCGAGGCGGAGCTGAAGACGCTCGCGGGCAGCGGTGTCGACTGGGTGCGCTCGCTGGCGGCGCAGGAGCTGGCGCGTCTGCTCGCGGCGCGCGACGACCTCGCCGGCGCGGCCGCTGTGCTCGCCGCCGCCGCGGCCGTGCTGCCCTGCGATCCGTCGCTGCCGGTGCAGGCCTCGCTGGTTGCCGAGCGCGCCGGCAGCGCGAGTCCGCTCGACCTCTCGACCCT
>DATNCU010000658.1:0-5923 GCA_035607145.1 Thermoanaerobaculia bacterium | reverse complement strand
CGGATTCGACGTACGGGAGGAAGGCGTCCTGCTGCGCGCGGTTGAAGCGGTGGATCTCGTCGACGAAGAGCAATGTGCGGCGGCCGGTGCCCTTGACTCCCGTGCCGCGGTGCAGGCGCGCCGCCTCGGCCATCACCTCCTTGACCTCCTTGATGCCGGAGGTGACGGCGGAGAAGGGGACGAAGCGGCTGGCGGTGACGGCGGCGATGATGCGGGCGAGCGTCGTCTTGCCGCTGCCCGGCGGGCCCCAGAGGATCAGCGACGGGACGCGGTCCTCGGCGATGGCGCGGCGCAGCGAGCCGTCGGGGCCGACGAGCGCCGCCTGGCCCACCACCTCGTCGAGCGTGCGCGGACGCATGCGCTCGGCGAGCGGTGCATTCGCGGCCGGCGTGCCCTCGCCGCGCGGCGGCTCGGGCAGCTCGTCGAAGAGGGATCGGCCCATGGTGACGGGCGGCCGCGCTAACCGATCGCGGCGAGGCGGCTCGGGCCGAGGAGGCGTCGCGCCTCGTGCGCCGACAGCGGCCGCTCCAGCCGTGGCGACTCGGGCGCCGGGATCACCTGCTGCGGTCCGCGCTCGAGCAGCGCGGCGAGCAACCAGCGGCAGACCGTGCGGCGGGCCTCGGCCACGCGGGGATTGTAGCCCCGCCCTCGTTCACCGCGCGTCGGCGGTCTGCGTGCGCTCGACGGCGCCGATCACCAAGTCGCGGGTGATCAGCTCGGGGAAGACGTGCGGCTCGCCACCGGGCCGGTAGAGCAGGTAGAACGGAATGCCGTAGCGGCCGTGCGCAGCGAGGAAGTCGCCGATCGCGCGGTCGCGCGTCGTCCAGTCGGCGCGCATCGCGACGACCCCGTTGCGGTCGAAGGCGCCGGCCACCTCCGGCGTGTCGAGCACCAAGCGCTCGTTGACCTTGCAGGTGACGCACCAGTCGGCGGTGACGTCGACGAAGACGAGCGTGCCGCCGGCGGCGAGCTGCTCGGCGCGCGCGCGCTCGAAAGGCTGCCAGGCGATGAGGCCGCGCTCGGGCTCGGCGAGCACGCCGCGGCGGGCCGGCGGCGCCGCCGCTGCCGCCCACACCGTGCCGCCGGCGACCACGAGCACCGCCGCGATCGCCGCCGCCCGCGGCAGCCCGGCGCGCGCGCCGCGGCCCAGCCAGACGACGAGAGCGAGCAGCAGCAGTCCGAGCTGCACGGCGGCGAGCCACCCCGCGCTCACCTGCTGCGCCAGCACGTAGAAGAGCCACACCGCGGCGGCGGCGAGGAGGAAGCCCATGACCTCCTTGAGCCGCACCATCCAGGCCCCGGGCTTCGGCAGCAACCGCGCCGCGCGCGGCCAGGCGGCGAGCAGCAGGTAGGGCGCCGCCATGCCGAGGCCGACAGCGGTGAAGACGGCGAACACCGCAATGGCCGGCTGCCCGAGCGCGAAACCCACCGCGGTGCCGAGGAACGGCGCCGAGCAGGGCGTCGCCATCAGCGTCGCGAAGAGACCGGTCACGAAGTGGCCGGCGATTCCCTCGCGGCGGCCCCCGCCGGCGGCGGTGGCGAGCCGGCCGGGCAGCTGGATCTCGAAGATCCCCCACATGTTGAGCGAGAAGAGGACGACGACGACGGCGAGCAGCGCCACGAACGCCGGCTGCTGGAAGTGGAGGCCCCAACCCACGGCGGCGCCGGCGCGGCGCGCCAGCACCGCCGCTGCCGCGAGCGCCCAGAAGGAGGCGAGGATGCCGGCCGTGGTGGCGAGGCCCGAGATCGCCACCTCGCGGCGGCTCGCGTTGGCGTGCTTGACCAGCGAGAAGACCTTGATCGACAGCACCGGCAGCACGCAGGGCATGGCGTTGAGGATCAGGCCGCCGAGCAGGCCGAGGGCGAGTATCCAGAGCAGGCTGCGGCTGGCGCCTGCGGCGGTTGCGGACGTTGCGGCCGTGGTGGAATTCGCGGCGCCGCTCGTCTGCGCGCCACTTCCCCGCGGTTTGCCCGCGCCTCCATCGCCTCCGCTCGCCGCGCCTGCGGCTCCTTCCTCTCGCGCGAACCAGCCGTGGTCCTTGGCCTCGCCCGCCCCGCCGATGCGCAGCGTCGCCTTCTGCTCGTGCTCGACCGGCGGCAGGCACTGCGTGTCGTTGCAGGCCTGATAGGTGAGCGTTACCGACAGCGGCACCTCGCCGACGCTCTGCGCCTTGGGAACGCGGAACGCGGCGAGGATCGGCACCTCGCCCTGGAACACCGACAGCGGCTCCTCGGCGAAGGTGAAGCGCGCGATCTCCGGCTGCGGATAGGTGAGCTTCGGTGCGTCCCAGCCCGCCGGCAGCGCCACCTCGAGCTTGGTGGGGATCAGGTACTCGTAGGTCGGCGTGTGGCTGTTGACGTGCCAGCCGTCCTCGATGCGCACCAGCGCCACCAGCCGCCCCGCCTCGCCCGGCGCGTAGGCGGTGCGGTCGACGTCGAGCTCGAGGGTCGCCTTCTCCTCGAGCGCCGGCAGCGCCGCGAGCGGTGCTGCCGCCATGGACACCAGCGTCAACGCCGAGAAAAGCGAGCGAAAAATCATGTGTGTAGACGCGCTACGCACGCTTTCGGATGTTAGCAGTCGCTCTCCCGACGCCGCGCTCGCAGGGCCGAGTCGCCGCGGTCGCCGGTGATAGCATCCGCCGCGCATGCCTCTCGCCTCGCGGCTCGCGCGCATCCAGGAGTCGGCGACGCTCGAGGTGTCGCGCCGCGCGGCGGCTTTGCGCGCTCGCGGCGTCGCGGTGTACGACCTCGGCGCCGGCGAGCCCGACTTCCCGTCGCCCTCCGTGGTGGTCGAAGCGGCGCAGCGCGCGCTCGCCGAAGGCTTCACGCGCTACACCAACGCCGCCGGCATTCCCGAGCTGCGCCGCGGCCTCGCCGAGCGCTACCAGAAGCGCTACGCCGCGCCGTGGGGGGCCGACCAAGTGGTGGTCACCGTCGGCGCCAAGGCGGCGCTGTTCGAGCTCGCCCTCGCGCTGTTCGAGCCGGGCGACGAGGTGGTGCTGCCGACACCGGCGTGGGTGAGCTTCGCTCCGCAGGTGGAGCTCGCCGGCGCAGCCGTGGTGCCGGTGCCGATGCGCGCCGAGGACGGCTTCGCCGTGCACGCCGATCCGCTGGTCGCCGCGATGACGCCCCGCACGCGCGCGGTGATCGTCAACTCGCCCTGCAACCCCACCGGCGGCATGATGAGCGCCGCCGAGCTCGAGCGCCTCGTCGAGGCGGCCGCCGCGCACGGCGTGCTGGTGATCGCCGACGAGACCTACGACCAGTTCGTCTACGACGGCGCGCGGCACAGCAGCGCCGCCGTGCTCGCCGCGCGCTTCCCCGACACCGTCGTGCTGGTGGGCTCGTTCTCGAAGACGTGGGCGATGACGGGGTGGCGGCTGGGTTGGACGTGCGGTCCGCCGGAGGTGATCGACGGCGTGCAACGCGTGCAGGGGCACGCCACCTCCAACCCGACGTCGTTCGCCATGGTGGGCGCGCTCGCGGCGCTCGCCGAGCCCGAGTCGGAGATGGCGCGGCGCCTCGCCGAGTTCCAGGTGCGGCGCGACCTGGTGGCGGCGCGGCTCGCCGCCATGCCGGGCGTGCGCTGCGCGCCGCCGGCCGGCGCCTTCTACGCCTTCCCCGACGTCTCGGGCTGCTTCGACGACGAGCTCTCGGGGTCGCTGGCGCTCTCGCGCTACCTGCTCGAGGAGGCGCACGTGGCGGTGGTGCCAGGTGAGGCCTTCGGCGCCGACGCCCACGTGCGGATCTCCTTCGCCTGCTCGCGCGAGACGCTCGCCGACGGGCTCGACCGCATGGCGCACGCGCTCGGCCGCCGACTCGAGCGGCGCGCCGCGACCGTCTCCGCCTGATCACACGTTTGCACGCCAAGCGCGGCGCCGGTGCCGCGTCCGCAGAGACCGACCTTCCGCGAACATTCAGAAAGACACAGCCGAGGGAGACACGATGGACAGCAAGTCGACCAGGAAGCCCCTGCTCCTCGCGCTCGCGCTGCTCGCCGCGGCGCTGCCCGCCGCCGCGCAGCCGCCCGCGCAGCACGCCGATCCGCCGACGGCGGAGGAGGCGCAGCAGTTCATGGACGGCGCCGAGAAGCGGCTGATGGACCTCGCCGTCGAGGCCGGCCGCGCCGCCTGGGTGCAGGCCAACTTCATCACCGACGACACCCAGGCCCTCGCCGCCGTCGCCAACGACCGCCTGATCGCCGCCGGCACCGAGCTGGCGCAAGGGGCGAAGCGCTTCGACGGCCTGCAGCTGCCGCCCGAGCTCGCGCGCAAGATGCTGCTGCTCAAGCTCGCGCTCACGCTGCCGGCACCTGCCGACGCCGCCAAGCGCGCCGAGCTCACCAAGATCGCCGCCGCCATGGAGGCGGCCTACGGCGCCGGCAAGTGGTGCCCGGAAGGCAAGTCCTCGGCCGAGGACTGCCTCGACATCGGCGAGCTGTCGAAGGTGCTCGCCGAGAGCCGCGATCCCGCCAAGCTGCAGGAAGCGTGGACGCGCTGGCACTCCATATCGCCGCCGATCCGCAAGGACTTCGTGCGCTACGTCGAGCTCGCCAACGAGGGCGCGCGCGAGCTGGGCTTCAAGGACCTCGGCGCCATGTGGCGCAGCAAGTACGACATGCCGCCCGACGCCTTCGCCGCCGAGCTCGACCGGCTGTGGGGCCAGGTCAAGCCCTTCTACGACTCGCTGCACTGCTACGTGCGCGCCGAGCTCAACAAGAAGTATGGCGACGCCGTGCAGCCGAAGACCGGCCCCATCCGCGCCGACCTGCTCGGCAACATGTGGGCGCAGGAGTGGGGCAACGTCTACGACGTGGTGTCGGCCCCCTTGCAGGCAAGCAGCGGCAGCTCCGTCGACGTCACCAAGCTGCTCGCGGCGAAGAAGGTCGACGCCCTCGGCATGGTGAAGATCGGCGAGCGCTTCTACACCTCGCTCGGCTTCGAGCCGCTGCCGAAGACCTTCTGGGAGCGCTCGCTGTTCACCCAGCCGCGCGACCGCGACGTCGTCTGCCACGCCAGCGCCTGGAGCATCGACTACCAGGACGACCTGCGCATCAAGATGTGCATCGAGCCCACCGGCGACGACTTCGTCACCATCCACCACGAGCTGGGCCACAACTTCTACCAGCGCGCTTACAACCAGCAGCCCTTCCTCTTCCAGGACAGCGCCAACGACGGCTTCCACGAGGCGATCGGCGACACCATCGCGCTGTCGGTGACGCCGGAGTACCTCAAGGAGATCGACCTCCTCGACCAGGTGCCGCCGGCGACCGACGACACGCCGCAACTCTTACGCATGGCGCTCGACAAGATCGCCTTCCTCCCCTTCGGCCTGGTCATCGATCAGTGGCGGTGGAAGGTGTTCTCGGGAGAGATCCCGCCCGAGAAGTACAACGAGACCTGGTGGGAGCTGCGCAAGAAGTACCAGGGCGTGGCGCCGCCCGGGCCGCGCAGCGAGGCCGACTTCGACCCGGCGGCGAAGTACCACGTCGCCGCCAACGTGCCCTACACGCGCTACTTCCTCGCCCGCATCCTCCAGTTCCAGTTCCAGCGCGCGCTGTGCCGGATCGCCGGGGACAAGGGCCCGTTGCACCGCTGCTCGATCTACGGCTCGAAGGAAGCGGGGAAGCGTCTCGACGAGATGCTGTCGATGGGCGTCAGCCAGCCGTGGCCGGAGGCGCTCAAGGCGCTCACCGGCGAGTCGAAGATTGACGCCACCGCCATCCAGGACTACTTCGCGCCGCTCAAGACCTGGCTCGACAAGCAGAACGCCGGACGCAAATGCGGCTGGTGATCCAAGTGTCGCTGGTAGCAGCGGCGGCGGCGGGCGCGGCGGGGTAGGTCGCGGTGGCCTCCCCCTCCGGCAACGGCGCGGCCCCCGGCTCGCAGGGGCCGGGCGGCGCGCCGCGCCCGCGGCTCGGCGT
>DATNCU010000641.1:0-7012 GCA_035607145.1 Thermoanaerobaculia bacterium | reverse complement strand
GCCGATGAAACCGAAGGCCTGCAACCCGCCGAGCACCGAGAACAGCAGTGGGATCGCCGGCAGCTCGGCGCGCCCGCGCATCACCCACGGCCGCACCAGGTTGTCGATGGTGGAGACGACGAGCACGCCCCACAGCGCGAGGAAGATCGCCCACCCCCAGCTCTGGTGACCGAGCGAGGCCTGGATGCCGAGGTAGATCGTCGCCGGGATCCACACCACCGCGGCGCCCACCATCGGCAGCAGCGAGAGGATGGCAGCGACCGACCCCCACAGCAGCGCGCCCGGCACGCCGGCGATGAGCAGACCGACGGTGGTGGCCACACCCTGCGCGAGCGAGGTCATCACCTGGCCGCGGAAGGTGGCGTCGATGACGGCGGTGAGCTTGCCGGCGATCTCCCGGTCGTATCGCCGCGGCAGTGGCGACAGCACGGCGAGCTCGTGAAGGATCGCCGGCCCTTCGATGAAGAAGTAGAAGGCCGAGAGCAGCACCAGGAAGAAGCTGAGCACCATGCCGGCGAGACCGCCCACCACCTGCGCGCCGTGGCGCGCCACCCACCCCGGCGCCTCGCGCACCACCGGCAGCACCAGCCGATCGGCGCTGAGCATCTTGGGGTCGAAGTTGGGCACGTAGCGCTGGATGAACGCCAGCCGCCCGGCGAGGTCGAACGAGGCGAGCGTCGCCTGCACGTCGGTCTGCTGCAGGCGCTCGATCAGCGCATTGGCCTGCTCAATGAGCAGCAGCGTGATGAGGAACGCCGGCAGGAAGAGCAGGAAGGTGATGCCGAGCAGCATCACCGTGGCCGCCAGCCCCGAGCGCCCCTTGAACCGCCGCCGCAGCCGCACGTAGAGCGGGTAGGTCAGGATGACGACGATGGCGCCGACGAGGATCGGCTGCAAGAACGGCCGCAGGATGACGAACGCCCCCGCGAGAACCAGCAGCGCGACGAAGGCGAAGGTGACGACCCCCGCCAGCCGCCATTCGCGGCGCATCTCGCGGCTCTCCTGGGGGCGGGGGGGCTCGGACGGCTCGGCCACTTCGACGCGCATCGTGGCACAAGTGCGCCAACGATGAGATGGTCGCAACCAACGCGGCCTCGGTCAGAGCCATCATCTAGGGTGATGTATGATTCGTACATGAAATCAATACAGGTGACTTTCGATGAGAAGTTGCTGGCTCAGTTGGATGCGACCGGAGAGGTGCGTAGTGAAGGCCGGTCCGCCGTGCTGCGGCGTGCGACGGCGGAGTACCTTGCTCGTCGGCGCGACAGCGAGATAGCCGAAGCCTACGCACGGGGCTATGGAGCAAATCCTGGCCTCGGCGAGGAGTTCGAGGGCTGGTCGGAGCAGGGTGTATGGCCCGAGGAGTGAGCCGCGGCGAGATCTGGCTCTACACGTTCAAGCCACCGGACAAGCGGCGTCCGGTCGTTATCCTCAGCCGTCAGGGAGTCATTCGCCTTCTGAGCACCGTTGTCGTGGCGCCGGTCACTTCGGCGATTCGCGGCGTTCCTAGCGAAGTGTCGGTGGGCACCGACGAGGGTCTGAAGCGGCCTTCGGTAGTCAATCTCGACCACGTCCAAACCGTCGAACAGTCGGCGTTGCACACCTTCGTCGGAACCGTCGGCGACGGCAAGATGCGGCAGATCTGTCGTGCGCTCACAGTTGCCACTGGCTGCGGTCGCTGAGCCAAACGCATCTGGGAAGCTGATCGGCACCGGCTACGATGTGAGTCGATGAGAACTCGCGTGCGACTCGCCGTCGCCCTCGCGCTCCTCTTCGCTCTCGGTCGTGCCGCCGCTGCCGAGGGCCCGCTCGCCATCCACGCGCCGCCGTTGCAGATTCCGGAGGAGACGGCGGGCAGCGGCCTCGCGCCGGAGGCGGCGGTGAAGATCTCGATCGACGCGCGCGGCGACGTCACCAAGGTGGACGTGGTGTCGATCGTGCCGGCGAGCGATTACGACGAGTTCTTCCGCAAGGGGCTGGTGGGCACCATCTCGCAGTGGCGCTTCGCGCCGGCGACGGAGGACGGCAAGCCGGTGGCCAGCACGCTCGATTGGCGGGTGCGCTTCCCGGCGAAGCCGGCCCAGGCGACCGGCATGGTCGGCATCAGCGTCCCGCTGCCCGGCAGCGACGCCGAGCAGCGCCGCAGCACGGTGCTCGCCCTGCCGCAGGAGCAGCGCCGCAAGCTGCTCGCCGCGCAGACGGTCAACGCGATGCGCTTCCTCGACCCCAAACGCAAGCGGGACGCCGCCTCGCCCCGCTTCGCGGTGCACACCGACGCCGACGACCCCAAGCTCGCGGCGACGGTGGCCAACAACCTGGAGACGATCTACGACGTGCTGGCGCAGGAGCTGCTGCCCGGCATCAGCCTGCAAAAGGAGGCGTACAAGATCCAGGTCGTCGTCTACCGCGAGCGCGCGAGCTTCCAGGCGATGCGGCAGGAGATGCCGAGCTACGAGTGGTCGAGCGGCTTCTACAGCGCGGCGGGGATGATCGCCTTCGACCTCCAGCAGCCCTCGGCCGAGGCGGTGATGAGCCTGCTGCTGCACGAGGCGACTCACGCCTTCCTCGACCACCACGTGGTGCGGCCCGGCGTGCCGCTGCCGCGCTGGCTGGGCGAGGGCTTCGCCGACTACGTCGGCAACTCGCGCATCCAGGACGGCCGCCTGCGCCCCGGCAAGACGCTCACCCGCACGTTCGAGATGCAGATCGGCCGCGTGCGCAACGTGCGGACCGTCGCCGGCGGCCGGCTCGAGGAGGCGAAGCAGGCGTTGCGGCAGGGCAAGGGCCTGGGAGTGCGCACCATGCTCGATACCTGGCCGGGCATCTTCTACCGCGGTGACACGTCGCTCTACTACGCCTCGTCCTGGCTGCTCGTGCACTACTTGCGCGACGGCGCCCCGGGCTGGGCGCAGGAGCGCTTCCCGCGGCTCGTGCTCTACCTCGCCGAGGGGTATCCGCAGATCGCGGCCTTCCGCAGCGTCTACGGCGAGCCCGAGGCGGCCGACGACGACTTCCGCAAGTACGTGAAGGCCTTCTAGGGCTTGGCGTTGAAGAGGGCGTCCTCGCGCGCCGCCGCGGCGGCGTCGCCCAGCTTCGTGTAGCAGCCGGCCAGGTAGTAGTGGGCGTCGCGCTTGTCGGCCTGCAGCTCGAGCGTGCGGGCGAGCGCGGCGACGGCATCGGGGCAGCGCTCGAGGTGGAAGAGGGCGATGCCGCGCTTGTAGTGGCTCTCGGCGCGCGAGGGGTTGACGGCGATCGCCTCGCCGAGCGCGGTGGCCGCCTCCTCCCAGCGCTCGAGCTTGAAGGCCGCGTTGCCGAGGTTGTACCAGGCGGGCTCGGCGTAGTCGGTGCGGCGGAGCTGCGGCGCCGCGCGGGCGAGGAGGTCGCGGGCGCCGGCGGCGTCGCCGGCGCCGAGCAGGTTGCTGCCTTCCTCGAACAGCGCCAGCGGGTCGGACTCGGTGGCGCGGCGCGCCGCCACCGCCGCCGCCTGCGCGGCGCGCTCCTCGGCGGTGCCGTAGAAGTGGAGCAGGGCGAGCTGCGCTTCCGGCTGCCCCGGCTCGTTGGCGAGCACGCGGCGGAAGATCCTCTCCGCATCGGCGTCGCGGCCGGCGTGGCGCAGCGCCCACGCGGCGTCGAGGAGGACCTCGGACAAGATGCTCGGCGGCGCCGCTTCGTCCGCGGGCTCCGCGGGCGGTGCCACGCCCTCGATCGCCTTCATCATGTCGTCGAAGCGGCCGAGGCTGGCGAGCACCTGCACTTGCATGTTGCGCAGCAGCGGGAGCGGCGCCTCGGGCTCGGCCAACATCGAGGTCAGCAGCTGCTCGGCGCTCGCCCAGCGCTCTAGCAGCACGTCGAGCTTGAGGGCGCGCCAGCGGATCTTCACCGAGGGCTGCAGCGCCAGCAGCCGGGCGAGGTTCTCGCGCGCCGCCTCCGGCTTGCCGCGCCGCGCCTGCAACTCGGCGGTGATCTCGAGGAGCTCGGCGAGGCCCGGGTGTGGCGGCTTCGCGTCGACCGCCGGCTCGCGGGCGAGGCGCCGCTCCAGCGTGGCGAGCAGCAGGTCCTCGTCGTCGCCGGCGGTGATCAGCGCGAGCTGGGTGAGCAGGCCGTCGGGGACCTCCACCGCGGGATCCTCCAGCCGCGCCGTGAGCCGGTTGCCCAGCGCGGCGGCGCGGTCGGCCGGGTAGGCGCCGGCACGCAGCAGCGGCACGATGCTGGCGAGCGCCGGCAGCTCGCAGCCGGGGAGGTCGACGGCCGCCTCGAGCCCTTTGCGCGCCATGTCGGCATCGCCGCGCTCGGTGGCGATGCGCGCCGCCCGCACCGCCTCGACGCAGGGGATCGGCGGCAGTTGAGCGGTCGACACCGTAGGGGCCGCGGCCGCCGCCACGGCGAGCACGAGCGCGACTCTCAGCCTTCCGTCCACGCGCGCAATGGTAGCCGGCCAACGCAACCTCCGCCGCCCTCTCGCGTACCATCGTTTCGAGGAACGAGCGGCAGGTGCTTCACCGCGGGGATCCACCCCGGCGGCGGAAGCTCGGCCATACCCAGGACAGCCCCGAGGAGGGCCACGATGCGCAATCTCGGTTTGGCACGGTTCGCGGCGGCGCTGCTGCTTCTCGCCGGCACCGCCAGCGTCGGATGGGCAGAGGGAGACGCGCCGAGCGACAAGGCGGACAAACCCAAGGCGGAGGTGCCGGAGCCGCGCAAGTTCACCAGCGAGCACCGGCTGCAGAGCGGCGGCACCGACATCGCCTACACCGCGACCGCCGAGGACGTCTATCTCAAGGACGCCGACGACAAGCCCACCGCCACCTTCTTCACCATCTCGTACGTCAAGAAGGGTGTCGCGCGCCCCGAGGACCGCCCGGTCACCTTCGTCTTCAACGGCGGTCCGGGCTCGGCCTCGATCTGGTTGCACTTCGGCCTCGTCG
Organism: Thermoanaerobaculia bacterium; assembly: GCA_035607145.1. Lineage (GTDB taxonomy): Bacteria > Acidobacteriota > Thermoanaerobaculia > Multivoradales > JAIOJS01 > DASYQD01. The sequence goes on along the minus strand of DATNCU010000641.1, from coordinate 2,087 downwards.
GGCCGCGGCTGATCGACATCCCGAGCGACGCCTCCGATCCGGGCGGCCCCCCATACAAGCTCAAGGACAACCCGTGGACCATCCTGCGCGCCACCGACCTCGTCTTCGTCGACCCGGTCGGTACCGGCTACAGCAAGGCGCTCGGCGAGCACAAGAACCAGGAGTTCTGGGGCTACGACCAGGACGCCGATTCGGTAGCGGAGTTCATCCGCACCTTCATCACCACCCACAACCGCTGGAACTCGCCCAAGTACATCCTCGGCGAGAGCTACGGCGGCATCCGCACCTCGCTCTTGGTGCCGCGCCTGCAGCAGAACCTCAACGTCGGGCTCAACGGCGTCATCCTCATCTCGCCGGCGATCAACATGGGGACGCTGCCCTTCGTCACCGCCGGCAACGACCTCTCCTACGCCACGCACCTGCCGGCGCTCGCGGCCACCGCCTACTACCACAAGAAGCTGCCCGACCAGTGGCCGAGCCTCGACGCGCTGCTCAAGGAGGTCGAGGCGTACGCCGGCGGCGAGTACCTGGCGACGCTGTTCAAGGGCGACACCATCACCAAGGAGGAGAAGGAGCGCGTCGCCGAGCGCCTGCACCGCTACACCGGCGTCTCCAAGGACTACGCGATGCGCAGCGACCTGCGCATCTACGCGCTGCGTTTCATCAAGGAGCTGCTGCGCGACGAGGGCAAGTCAGTGGGCCTGCTCGACGGCCGCTACACGCAGGACGAGCTCGACGACGTCGCCGCCTTCCCCGACGGCGACCCGTTCAGCGCCAAGACCGGCCCGATCTACGTCGCCACCTTCCAGAGCTACCTGCGCAACGACCTCAAGGTCGACCTCGCGCAGCGCTACATCGGCAGCAGCAACGAGGCCAACAACCAGTGGAAGCGCCCCGGCCAGGACGGCGCCTTCAACGGCTTCGTCGACGTCACCGGCTCACTGGCCCAAGGCACCAAGGACAACGAGGCGCTGCGCGTCTTCTCGGCCGCCGGCTACCACGACCTGACGACGTCGTACTTCGCCACTTCGTACATGCTGCGCCACAGCGGCATCGACGCCGGCCGCATGACGATCAAGGACTACGAGGGCGGCCACATGATGTACCTCTACCAGCCGTCGCTCGAGGCGCTGTCGAACGACATCGTGAAGTTCATTCAGAGCAAGTAGTGCGCAACGCCGTGTCGGCGGCCGCGAGGTCGCGGTCGCCGGCCGGCCTAGCCGCGCGCAGCACACCGACGGCTTCGCGCAGCAGCGGCGCGCCCTCGGCGCCGCGGCCCTCTTCGCAGAGCAACGCGCCGAGGCGTGACTCTCCCGCCGCCACGCGCGTGCTGTCGGGAGCGAGCTGCCGGCGCAGCACGTCGAGCCCGCGCCGCAGCTGCGCCTCGACGCCGCTGCGCTCGCCGACAATCATCCGCGCCTCCGCGAGGTCGATCAGCGCGCTGCCGGTGCGCGGGTGGTCGGGGCCCAGTGTCCGCTCGTAGGCCGCGAGCACGCTTTCGAGCTCGGCGACGCCGGCCCGCCCGTCGCCCGCCGCCACCAGCAGCTGCCCGAGGGCGCGGCGATAGATGAGCACCATCTGCGACGCGGGCCCGGTGAGCGCGGTGAAGCTGGCGATGGCGCGGCCGTAGAGCTCGCGGGCGCGCGGCAGGTCACCCTTGGCGCCCCACGCGGCGGCCAACTGGCCGAGGCCGTAGGCCGTCAGGCTGTGGTCGTCGCCGTATGCATGCTTGGCCACCCGGAACACGCGCTCGCCGGCGGCGATGGCGGCGTCGACGTGTCCCAGCTCGAGCTCGGCCGAGCCGACGTCGAGGAGCGACGCCACTGCCGCCGGGCTGTCGCGTCCGAGCCGCCGCTCGCGCAGCGCCTGGGCGCGGCGAAACAGCGGCAGCGCCTGCGCCGCCTCGTCGACGCTCTGCAGCAGGTGGCCGCGGTTGGCGAGGGTCATCGCCAGGTCGAGCTCGGCGGTCGGCCCCAGCCGTTCCTGCAGCTCGCCGGCGCGGACGAACGCGGCGTCGGCAGCGCGGTAGTCGCCCAGGGCCTTGTCGGCGAGCGCCACCAGGGTGAGCGTCCTCGCCAGCTCGGCGT
>DATNCU010000066.1:0-4980 GCA_035607145.1 Thermoanaerobaculia bacterium | reverse complement strand
TCGACGGCGGCTCGCGGCTCGAGGTGCTCGCCTCGACGGAGAGCACGATGCGGCTGCGGCTCGACTAGGACGCGCCGCTCGACCTGACGGCGGTGACGCCGCCGCCCTCGGCGGGCATCCAGTTTGGCGCCAGCGTCGACGTCGACGGCGACCTGCTGGCGGTGGGCCAGAGGTATGGACCCGGGGCGGCGCTCTACCGCCGCGATGCGGCGCAGCCGAACGGCTGGCGCCACCTCGCCTTCCTGGCGCCCGCCGGGTCGGGGAGCGAGACGGCGGTTTCCCTCGACGGCGAACGCCTGGCGGTGGGGGATGGGTACTCCGGGAAGGTGGCCCTCTTCGCGCCGACGTCGCCGGGCGGCGACCAGTGGCAGCAGATCGCGGCGATCGACAACCCCGAGCCGTCGATCGGGGGCTTCGGGGAGCACGTCGCCTTGTCGGGAGACGTCCTGGCGGTGGCAGCTCCCGATCCCGACTATCAGGCCGACGGCATCGTCCAGGTCTTCGAGCGTCAGGGCAGCAGCTGGGTACGCACGGCCCGCCTCCAGCCGGCGGCGGGCGGCAACCGCACCTATGGCTTCGGCGACGCGCTCGCCGTACAAGGCGACACGCTGCTCGTCGGATCGCCGTGGGAGAACGACGTCACCGGCGCCGTCTATCTATACCGGCGCACCGCGCCGGGGAGCTGGACGCTGGAGCGCCGCTTCGGCGACCCGAGCTCAGGCATCGTCGGTATCTTCCTGCTCGGCGTGCGCGTCGCGATCGACGGCAACCGCTTCGCCTTCCTCGACCCCGGCGCGCACCGAGCGTTCGCCTTCGAGCGATCGACGGCGACCGGCAGCTGGAGCGCGGTACCGGGGATCAGGAACCATTACATCTGGTCCGGCCTCGCCCTGCACGGCGACCTGCTGGCGGTCAGCGAGCTCGAGAACCTCGACGTCTACCAGCGCGACCCCAGCATCCCCGCCGGCTGGCGCCGGCTGGCGTCCCCAGCCCTGGCGTCTCCCGCCGCGCAGCGGGCGGAAGCGCTGGCGCTCGGCAAGGCGGGGCTCGCCGTCGGCCAGCCGTACTCCGGCGGGAACCCCGCCCCGGGAGAGGTCGGCCTCTGGAACCGCTTCTGCGTGCCGACGCCCACCTCGCTCTGCTCGCTTGGCGGCCGCTTCGAGATTCGCGCCCGCTGGCGCACGGCGACGGCGACCGGCGAGGCGCACGCCGTGCGCCTCACCGACAACACCGGCTACTTCTGGTTCTTCGACCAGGCCAACGTCGAGGTGGTGGTGAAGACGCTCGACGCCTGCAGCGTCGCCGGCGCGAACAACTTCTGGGTCTTCGCCGCCGGCCTTACCGACCAGGAGGTGCGGCTGACCGTGGTCGACACCTGGACCTCGGAGGTGGTCGACGTCGTCAACCCACTGTCGACCGGCTTCGCGCCCGCTTTCCGGACCGCCGCGTTCAAGAAGAGCTGCGGCGCGATTGCCGGCGCGCTGAGCGCTCCGGCAGCCGCGCACAGCAACCAGCCGGCAGTGCCGCCGCCACCCGCCGCGCCACCAGCGACGACCGGCAACTGCGCGCCGTCGCCGACCGCGCTGTGCCTCAACAACGGCCGCTACCGCGCCGAAGCCACTTGGCGTACTGCCATCGCCTCCGGCACCGCCAACGTCTTCCAGCTCACGCTCGACACCGGCTACTTCTGGTTCTTCGGCGCCGACAACGTCGAGGTGGTGGTCAAGGTGCTCGACGCCTGCGTCCTCGACGACAGCCACTGGGTGTTCGCCAGCGGGCTCACCGACCAGGAGGTCCACCTCACGGTCACCGACACGCTGTCGGGCGCCGTCCGCGAGTGGGTCAACCCGCGCGGCAGCAGCTTCGTGCCGGTGCGCGACACCGACGCCTTCCCGCACTCCTGCCCGTGAGCCGGACCGCGGCGCTGGCGCGGACCGGCGCGCGGGTCAGCCGCGTGCCTTGGCCAGCCGCCGTTCGGCGTCGTGGACGCGGCTGTCGTCGGCGCCGAAGCCGCGCAGCACGCGCAGCGCCATCTCGGCCTGGGCGAGCTCGCCGGCGCGCAGGTAGCCGTCGAAGGCGCGCAGACCCTCGGCGAGCGCCTGCTGGCGCTGCTCGGCCTCCTGCAGGCGCGCCACTTCGGCGAGCATCTCCCGCGGCCGCGGGCTCTCGGCGAACCCGTCCTCGAGCCGGTGCGCGGCGTCGCGCGCGGCGTGCCAGTCGCGCCGCTCCACCGCCTCGCGGAAGGCGCCTTCGATGGCCGAGGTCGCCGCGTCGCGCTCCTGGTGCTGTCGCGCCTCCTCCACCTGCCCGCGCAGCATGTCGAGCGTCACCTTGGTGACGTCGAGCGCGGCGAGCTGGTCGAGGCCGCGGCTCGCCTCGTCGAGGGCGCCGCGGCGCAGCGAGTCCTCCACCTGCCGGCGCACCGACGCCGCCTGCTGCCCCTGCTGCTGCGAGCGCTCGCGCTCGTTGATCTCGGCGAGGAGCGAGCCCGCGAGCTTGCCGGTGGGGTCCTGGCGCTCGACCTCCTCGAGACTCTTGCGCGCCGTCTGCAGGTCGCCGCGCGCCGCCGCCGCCTGTCCCTCGGCGAATACCTTCTCGGCGCGCTTCTGCCGCTCGGCATCGTCGGCGAGGCTGGCGATCCAGGTCTGGTAGGTCTGCCGCTTCGGGTGGTTGGGATAGAGGTCGAGCAGGGTCTCGAGGGCGAGGCTCGCCAGCGTCTGCGAGCGGTCGAGCAGGTACTTCTCCAGCATCTGCTCGGCCTGCACCACCTGCTGGCGGCGGCGCGCGATCTCCTCCGCCTCGACGAGGCGGCGCTTGAGCTCGGCGACGCCGCGCGGCACTGGCGTCACGGCCTCGAGCTTCTGGATCTGTTGCCTCGCATCTTCGAAGCGGCCTTCCTTCAAGGCCACCTCGGCCTGCGCGAGCAGCTGCCCGCCCTCCTGGACGCGGCTCGCCGCCTTGTCGATGCGGGCGAGGAGGGCGTCGCGCTCCACCTTGGAGAGCTCGAGGCTGCCGGCGGCGCGCGCGGGTGGGCGCGGGGCGGCGGCGGCGGGCTTGGCAGCGTGAGCGGCCGCGGGTTTCGGTGGAGTCGCCGCGGGCGCGCGCGGCGCGGCCGGTGCGGGTGAGGCCGCCGCGGCCGCGCGCGACGCAGCCGCCGCCGTCGGCGGGACTCGCTGGCCCGACTGCGAAGGCGACGACGGCTGCGCACCCGCGAGCCCGCGGCTCTCGAGCGCCTGCTGCACGTCCGCCGCCGACAGCTCCTGCGTGGACAGCTCCTTGAGCCCCTCGGCGACCTTGACCAGCGCCGCGATGAAGGCCGTGGCGTCAGGGAAGCGGTCGTTGCGGTCGCGCGCGAGACCCCGCATTACCACCGCTTCCAGCGCCGCGGGCAGCGGCACTCGCGGGTTGCGGCGGCGCAAGGCCAGCGGCTCCTCGGTGAGCCGCTTGAGCACGAAGCCGTGCTGGCTCTCCGACTCGAACGGCGGCAGCCCGGTGAGCATCTCGTAGAGCACCTGCGCGAGCGAGTAGAGGTCGCTCCGGTGGTCGAGCGGCTCGTCCTTGAGCGAACCGGCCTGCTCGGGCGAGCAGTACTGGAACTTGCCGAGGAACGCCCCCGCCTGCGTCAGCTCGAGGTCGGCCTCGGGCGCGAGGTCCTTGGCGAGGCCGAGGTCGATGATCTTGAGCAGCGCGCGGCCGCGGCGGTCGCGCGTCACCATCAGGTTGTCGGGGGAGACGTCGCGGTGGATCAGCCCCGCCGAGTGGATGGCGTCGAGCCCACGCAGCGCCTGGATCGCGAGCTCGATCGCCTCCAGCGCGTTGATCGGCCCCTTCTTGATGCGCGAGCCGACGTCCTCGCCCTCGATGTACTCGATGACCATGTAGAAGCGGCCGTCGGGCAGCCGCGAGAAGTCGTAGAGGATGGCGACGTTGGGGTGCTTGATCTGCGTCGCCACCCGCGCCTCGTGCTGGAAGCGCTGCATGGCGTCGGGGTCGGTGGCGAGGTCGGCGCGCAGCACCTTGACCACCCGCTGCTCGTGCAGGTGGCGGTGGCGGGCGAGGTAGACGTCGCCCATGCCGCCCGTCGCCAGGCGCTTGATGATCTCGTACTTGTCGTCCAGCAGCCCGCTGGTCTCCAGGCCCAAGCTGCGCTCACCTTCTGCGCCCCGCGCGCGGAAATCGTGCGCCTTATTCTATGGCAGGGGTCGCGCGCAGCTTTCGGCGCGCGGCGAGCACCAGCACGAGCAGCGCGGCAGCCTCGGCGTTGGTCGCCACGTCGCGGATGTCGTAGTAGCGGTTGGGCAGGAGGGCCTGCACCAGCTCGTCTCCCCAGCCGGCCGCGCCGGCAATCAGGATCGCCCACATCGCGGGGATCCGCTGCCACCACCGGCGCGGGGCGGTGAGCGCCGGCGAAGCGGCCGCGGCTTTCGCGTGTCCCCAGCGCTCGCAGAGCGCCGCGTAGGCGAGGCCGCCGACGGCGCCGTACTCGAGAAGGTGGATGCGTTCCTGGATGATGTGGAGGCGCCGCAGGAGGAGCAGGTAGGCGCCGCCGGCGACGAACAGTAGTGCCACCTCCCAGCGGCCCGGGCGCTGGCGGACGACGAACGCCACCCCCGCCGCCGCGGCGACCAGCACAAGGCCCCAGATCGATCCCGCCAGGAGGCCACGCTCGCGCAGCGCGTCGAGCGCGAACCGCACGAAGTAGGCGGAGGCATAGATGAAGAGGACGACGGCGAGGGCGAGCTGCCAGAGGCGTCGCTCGCGGGAGGTGCGGAAGCGAGGCATGTGCGGGCCAACATAACGGAAGGTGAACGTGGCGATCGTGGCAGGAGCGTGGCGAAGTCGCGGCTGCGCGCCCTGTCGAGGCGATAGGCTGGCCGCTCAGCAATGTCCGCGCACCGCCATAGATCGCCGCGCTCGGAGCTCGTCACCGTGGTGGCGCTGGGCGTCACGCTCTCGCTGTCGCTGGTCTTCTTCTTCGCC
>DATNCU010000634.1:0-5087 GCA_035607145.1 Thermoanaerobaculia bacterium | reverse complement strand
AACAACGGCCAAGGCAACGGCGGCGGCATCTTCATCAACCCCACCGGCAGCGCCGTGGTCAAGGCCTCGCTCGACAACGTCCGCATGGAGAGCAACGTCTTCGGCCTCAAGGTCCAGGGCGCGACCTCGAACATCCACGTCAACAACAGCATCGCCGCCGGCAACACGTTTGCCGGCTTCTCGGCGGTGACTTCGGGCTGCATCCTGTCGATCGAGAAGAGCGTCGTCAGCAACAACGGCACGGGCGTCTCGTGTTCGGCGGGAACCTCGGTGCGCATCGGCAACACCAGCATCCTCAGCAACCCGACGACGGTTTCGGGGCTGTGCACCTCGTTCCAGAACAACTCCATCGACGCCATCGTCACGCTGAACCCGCAGAACCCCCAGTAGCTCAAGCCTTCCGGGTCGCAGTCGGCCGACGCACGGCCGACTGCGGCTCCGGGTCAGCCCCGGCTCAGCGGATGCGCGTGAAGAGCGCCATCCGCTGGTCGCGCGGGTGGCCCCACTCCCCGATCACTTCCAGCTCCCACGGCAGCCCCGCGGCACAGCGGCGCAGGTCCTCGACCCGGTAGTGGAACGGGTCGCGATCGGCGAACGAGACGATGCCGCCGGGCTGGTGCTCGAGCGGGTCCTCCGCCGGCAAGCCCTCGGGCCACTCGAAGTAAGTGGCGAAGAAGCGGCCGCCCGGCGGCACGTAACGCTCCATCTCGCCCAGGCAGCGCCGCAGCCACGCCGGCGGCAGGTGGGTGAACAGCGAGTGCGCGAGGACGACCTCGAAGTCGACGCCGAAGCGCCAACCCTCGAGGGCATCGCTGCGCAAGAGGTTGCCGGGCGGCAGCCGATCGGCGAGCCCCGCCACCTCCACCTCGAGCAGGCCGGCCGCTAGCAGCGAGGCGTTGACGTCGATCCCGTAGTAGCGGCCGGGGTCGATGAACTGCACCAAGGGGAGCCCGCCGCGCAGGCAGCCGCAGCCGAGGTCGAGCAGCCGCATCCACGGCCGTAGCCCGCGGGCGACGAGGAAGCGCAGCTGCTGCGGGCCGGCGAGGTCCCACAGGCCGCCGACGAGGTCGCGGTGCTTGCCCTCGGCGATCTCCAGCGGCGTCAGCTGGCGCGCGTAGACGTTGGGGAGCGGATCGAGCGCGCCGCCGGCCCAGTCGTCGCCGGCACGCTCAACCATGGCCTTCCGGCTGCGAATCGGGCCCCGGCACCGGCGCCGGCACGCTCTTGAGGCCGCCCTTCAAACCCAGCGCGCGGAGCAGGGCGAGCAGCCGTCCGCGCAGGCGCCAGGCGCGGCTCCCTTCCATCGCCCGTGCGCGCTCCTGCCAGGCGGCGAGCTCGCGGAAGAGGCTCGCGCGCTCGTGGTCGATGGCCGCGCGGTCGCGGTGCGGGGCCTCACGGTCGCGGTAGAGGGCCTCGCGCTCCTCGCGCAGCGCCGCGCGGTCGCTCTGGGCGTCGGCCCACAGGTCGGCAAAGCGGTGGGTCTCTACGGTCTGCGCGTCGAGGTCGGCGCGCAGCTGCTCGGCCTCCCGCCGTGCACGCAGCAGGTCGGCGAGCCGGGTGTCCGCCTGCGCGCGCAGCTCGTCGACCCCGTCGACCGCGCGCTGCGTGGCCTCGCACAGCCGCGCCAGGCGCCAGATCTCGCGCGCGCTGCCCTGGGCGAAGAACAGCAGCTCGTCGAGGTGCTGGAGGTAGGTGCGGCGGTGCTTGTCGACGACGTAGGCGAGGACGCGCCGGCGCACCGCCGCGTCCTCGAAGGCGGTGATCATCGAGCCCGGCCGCACGCGGTAGTCGAAGGCGTCCACGGGCAGGTGGTCGACGCTCCAGCCGGCCGCGGCGATGCCGAGCCAGAGGTCCCAGTCCTCCCAACCCGGCTCGGGCATGCCGCCGTCGAAGCCGCCGCTCGCACGCCACGCCTCCTTGCGCACCAGCGCGCAGGCGTCGACGTAGTTGCCGGCGAGGACCTTCGGCAGCTCGAAGGGCGGCACGTCGACGCGCCCGTTGCGCAGCCCGAACTCGACGCGGTCGCCGTAGACGACGCCCACCGTCGGGCGCTCGTCGAGCCGGCGCAGCGCCTCGCCGACGAAGCCCGCGCGCAGGCGGTTGTCGGCGTCGAGCGGCAGCACGTAGGGGGCCTTGGCCTCCTCGATGCCGCGGTTGCGGGCGGCGGCGAGGCCGCGGTTGTCCTGGTCGAGCACGCGATAGCCGGCCTCGCGCAGCACGCCGAGCACCTCCAGCGTGCGCGGCTCCCGCGAGCCGTCGTTGACGATGAGCAGCTCGTAGGGCTCGGCGACGGCGCGCTCGACGCTCGCCACCGCCTCGACCATCATCTCGCCCTGGTCGAAGCAGGGGACCACCACCGAGAGCCGCGGCTGTGGTGAATCCTTGGGCGACAGCGGCGCGGCACGCCAGCTGCCGCGGCCGGAGAGCTCGGCCTCCCCGTCGAGCGCGGCGAGCAGCTCGACGCAGCGCGGGTGGGTCGCCGCGACGAGCGAGACCAGCGGGTCGTCGGCGGGGAGCGAGCGGAACAGCTCGGCCTCGAAGCGCTCCGAGTCACCGGTGCCCGACACTCCGAGCCGCGCCGCGAGCAGCGGCGCCAGCCGCGCCGGATCGCGCGACAGCGCGTCCGCGCTCACCAGCAGCGTGCGCTCGCGGTGGGCGCGGCGGAAGCGCAGCAGCCGCTCGTTGTAGAACTCCCAGATCCGGTAGGCATAGTCGGGGTGGCGCAGGAAGACCTCGGCGCCGAGCCGCTGCATCGAGTCGGCAACCCCCCACGGGTGGCGGTAGACGAGCAGGTAGCGCGCCTCCGGCAGCAGCGGCTGCCAGAAGTCGAGCAGCACGGTCGTGCGCGGGTCCTTCCACCCCCAACGGCCGCCGGAGGGGTCGGTGGACGCATGGCGCCGCGCCTCGACCAGCGCCCGCGCCTCGCCGGCAAAGGGCGCGAAGGCCGCCTCGTCGAGCGCGCCGCTCTCCGTCCACCCCCAGTCGCGGTGGCCGCCGTCGCCGTCGGGCGTCGCCGTCCACAGCATGCGCCGCTGCAGGGTGAGGAATTCGACGTCCTCGAAGTAGCCCCGCGGGTTGTGTGGGTCGGCGGCGAGCTGGCGCTCGCCCATCGCCACGCCGGCGCCCAGGAGCATCGAGCCCACGAGCGAGGTGCCGGAGCGGTGCATGCCGGCGACGACGATCGGCCCGCCGCCGCCGGCGGCGCTGTCGGAGGAAGGTTCGACCATTCGAGCTTTGATCGTACCGCCTGGCGCGCCCTCCGCGCCGGCTGCCACGCCACCGCCACTGAAAGCTTTCACTGGCAGAGCCCTCGGCCGCCGGATAACATCGGACCAGCTCGTGCCTTCGCCAGTAGCCTGCACCATCGTCGCCAACAACTACCTGGCGTATGCCCGGGTCCTGGCCGAGTCTTTCCTCGCCCAGCACCCGGACGGGACGTTCCACGTCCTCATCGTCGACCGCCGGCAGCCCGACCACGACTGCGCGGGCGAGCCGTTCACCTGCTGGTTCGCCGAGGAGCTGGGCATCCCCGGCTTCCTCCACCTCGCCTTCCGCTACACCATCCTCGAGCTGTCGACGGCGGTCAAGCCCTGGTTCCTGCGCCACCTGCACGAGCACACCGGCTGCGCCTCGCTGGTCTACTTCGACCCCGACATCCTGGTGGTGGGCAACCTCGATGAGCTCTACGCGCGGCTGCAGTCGGCCGACGTGGTGATGACGCCGCACGTCAGCACCCCCATCGACGACGACCGCACGCCCGGCGAGCGCGACTTCCTGCTCTCCGGCATCTACAACCTCGGCTTCCTCGGCATCGCCTTCAACGAGCGCACGCTGCCCTTCGTCGACTGGTGGCACCGGCGGCTCTACCGCGAGTGCCTGCACGCGGTCGAGCGCGGCCTCTTCGTCGACCAGCGCTGGATGGACTTTGCTCCCGCCTTCCTCGACCGCGTCGAAATCCTGCGCGAGCCGGGGTGGAACGTCGCCTACTGGAACCTCCTCCACCATCGCCTCGAGCAGCGCGGCCAGGAGCGAAGCGACCAGGAAGCCATGGATGTCGAGTGGCGGATCGACGGCGTGCCGCTGCGCTTCTACCACTTCAGCGGTTACGCGCTCGAGCGGCCGCGGCAGATCTCGCGCTACCAGAACCGCTTCACGCTCGACGACCGGCCCGACCTGGCGCCGTTGTTCGCCGACTACGGCGAGCGCCTGCGGCGCGCCGGCCACGCCTCCCAGCAGGAGATCCCCTACGCCTACGGCGCCTTCGACAACGGCGCCGCGGTGCCCGACCTCGCCCGCTGGTTGCTGCGCGACGCCGACCCCGACGGCAAGCGCTGGCCCGACCCCTTCCGCACCGGCGGCGACGACTCCTTCTACTCGTGGATCTCCGACGCCGACGACCCCCAGGCGGAGCCCTTCATCCCCCGCCTCGCCGTGGCGCTGTGGGAGGCGCGGCTCGACCTCCGCCAGGTCTTCCCGGCCCTGCGCGGCCCCTCGCGCACCGCCTTCGCGCGCTGGCTCATCGGCCACGGCGATCACGGTTTCGGCGACGAGCTGCTGGTGCGCGTCCACGCCTCGCTGCGGCCGCCGCCGGGGACCCCCGCCGCCGGCGTCGAGCAGGCGCAGCGGCGGGTGTGGCACGTGCTGGCGCGTCACGGCGCGGTGCCGCACGAGGCGCTCTCCGACGACGAAGCGGAGTCGCTCGCCGCCGAGGCGAGCGCCGTCGACGGCGGCTCGCCACGCTTCTCGCGCCTGGGGCTCATCCTCCATCGCATGCGCGCCGACCTGCGCGCCACCTTCCCCGACCCCGCCGGCGTCCACCGCGCCGCCTTCGCGCTGTGGTTCGTCACCTCCGGCCGCCGCGAGTACGACCTGCCCTGGTCGCTGGTGGCGCCGGTGTGGAGGAGCCTCGACTGGCGCCAGGCGGCCTGGGCGACGGCGTGGTGGGCGCGCTTCTGGTGGCGCCGGCGCCCGGCGCGGCGGCAGCGGCGGCGGGCGCTGCGCGAGCACTTCGCCGCCGCGCTCGCCGAGCCGGCGGCGCCGCCGCCGGCGTCGCTCCCCGACGGCGTCAACGTCATCGGCTGGACCGA
>DATNCU010000607.1:0-7334 GCA_035607145.1 Thermoanaerobaculia bacterium | reverse complement strand
TCGGCGCCGCGCTGCTCGAACGCCGCCGCGCCGATTCGCCGCGTCGTCGCGCGCTGCGCCTCGTGTTGCTCGCGATCGCATGCGACTCGCTCTTCCTGCTCGCAGCGCAGCCGCTGCGCTGGCGGCGCGTCGAGGGCGGCGAGGGAATGCTGCTCACCAGCGGCGCCTCTACGCGCGACCTCGCGGCCGCGACGGGCGCCGGTCTGCCGGCGTGGGCAGTTCCGGCGAGCGCCGGCGAGCCACCCACGCCCGCCGGCGCGGACGAGCTGCCCGATGCCGCTACTCTCGCGCGCCAGCACCCGGAGCTGTCGCGGCTGCGCATCGCGGGTCACGGGCTCGCGCCGTGGGAGCTGGCAGAAGTGCCGGCGGCGATCGCCGCCGAGACTCCTCCACCGCTGCCGTTCGGTGTCGCGCGCATCGCCTGGCCGCGCCGCATCCTGCTCGGCGAGAGCGTCGAGGTGGGCGGGCTCGCCGCCGGCATACCCTCGTCGGGCGCCACCGTCCGCGTCACCGGCCCGGCAGTGGGCGAGGCATCGGCGCGGCTCGGCGGCGGTAGCACCCCGTTCCGCCTGCGCGTCGAGCCGCGCGGCCCCGGGCATCACCTGCTCGAGCTGCGGCTCGAGGCACACGGGCAGCCCGCGGTGGTCGAGACGCTCGACGTCGAGGTGGTAGCCGCGACGCCGCCCGCCGTCCTCTGGCTCGACGCTGCGCCGAGCGCCGAAGCTCGCGAGGTCAAGCGCTGGCTGGCCAGCAGCGGGGGCGCCTTCGCCTGGCGCGCGCAGGTGAGCCGTGGCATCGCCCGCGACGACTCGGTGGGCACGGCGCCGCTGCCGCGCGGGCCGCTCGGCGCGGCGCAGCTCGCACGCTTCGACCTGGTGGTCGCCGACGCGCGGGCGCTGGCCGGGCTCGGCGCCGCGGAGCGCGCCGCGCTCGCCGCCGCGGTCCGTGACGGCGGCGCCGGCCTGCTGCTCCGTGCCGGCGATTCCGCCTCGCCCGCGGCGCTGGGCGTGTCGTTCCCGGTGCGATCGCTTCCCGGCGGCGGCGAGATGACTGCGCGCGTCGACTGGGACGATAGCGAGTCGGCGCCGCTACCCCTGCCGGCGCGCGAGCTCGTCCCCGCAGCGCTTCAGGTGCCACTCCTCGCCGACCGCGCCGGCCGCACGCTGGGCGCCTGGCGGCCGCTGGGCAAGGGCGCGGTCGGCGTGTCGCTGGTGGACGACACCTGGCGATGGGTGCTCGCCGGCCGCGCCGACGACCACCGGCGCTACTGGCGCGGCGTCGTCGCGGCTCTGGCCCGCCGCGCGGAGCCGCAACCCCGTTGGGACGTCGCTCCAGGCCCGGTGCTCGTCGGCGCGCCGATCACGATCACCCTCGACGGCAGCTCCACGCCTCCGCCCGCCGCCACACTCCACGCGCCGAGCGGTGAGGTGACGTCGATCCCGCTGCGCCAGGACGAGGACGAGCCCACCCGCTGGAGCACCACGTTCTGGCCGCGCGAGCCGGGCTGGCACTCGCTGGGCGATGGCGCCGCCACGACACACTTCCGCGGCGCGCCCGCGGACCGCTGGACCACCTGGCGCCTCGCCGCGCGTCAGGACGCGACCGCGGCCCGCGCCGCGACGCCGTCCACCGCCGAACGCGCTCCCGAACCGCTCCGGCAGCGCGCCCTCTTCCCGCGCTGGCCGCTCTTCCTGCTCGCGCTCGCCGCGCTCGCGACGCTGTGGGCCGACGAGCAGCTTGGCGCGCGACCCTCCCGCGCCGCAGCCGCGCCAGCGCTCGCAGCCTGATCCGCCCGCGCTCGCGCTAGGAGCGCCAGGTCACCAGCGACCAGATCACCGCGCCGAGGCTGGCCACCAGCCCGAGCAGGCCGCCGATCAGGTGATCGACGCGCTCGGGCTTCATCGGATCGAGCCAGAACGACAGCAGCCAGCCACCGGCGAAGCCACCGAGGTGCGCCCAGTTGTCGATGCCGGGGAAGAACAGCCCGAAGGCGAAGCTCGCGATCGCCCACGTCCACACCATCTGCCCCAGCGCCCGGCTGCCGCCGCGGCGGCTGTAGTGCACCAGCGCGCCGAGCAGCCCGAAGAGCGCGGCCGAGGCGCCGACGGTGAAGCCGCCGCCACCGCCCATCAGCGCGCCGACGAAGCGGGGCATGAACACGCTCGCCGAGCTGGCGGCGAAGCCCATCGCACCGGAGACGACGTAGATGATCCAGGCGCGGCCGGTGCCGTAGAGGTGCTCGACCAGCGGCGCGATCTGCCACAGGCCGTAGACGTTCATGCCGATGTGGAGCAGGTTGCCGTGCAGCCAGCCGGCGGAGAGCACCGTCCACCACCTGCCGAACCGGAAGACCGGGATGGCGCCGCTGGCGCCGAAGGCGATCAGGCGCTCGCTGGTCGGCGCAAAGAAGCCGTTCATCGCCGCCATCGGCCCCTCGGGGTTGGTGACGAGCGTAGCAATAAATATCGCCCCGCAGATCCACCCCACCAGCGGCCACAAGCTCAGCGCCGACTCGAGCTGGCGCAGCGAGGAGCCGAGCCCGAACATCGCCGGCGCCGGCCGGCCGCAGAAGGGGCAGCGCGGCTCGCCGGCGCCGACGAGACGGTTGCATCCCGGGCAGACCACCGATCCCGTGCGCCGCTTGCCGAGCATCGCGCGGCATCTTAGGCGAAGCGCGCGCCGCCGCGGCTACCTGCGCTAGACCTTGAGCGGTCCGTTCGCCTTCGGCGCGTGTCCTTCCCGCAACGCCACCGCCGCGGCGATGTGCGAGTAGTGCGACAGGCCCTGCGGGAAGTTGCCCAGCATCTGGCGGCCGTCATGCTCCTCGGCGAAGAGGCCGAGGTCGTTGGCGAGACCGCAGGCGGCGTCGAACAGCTCCGTGGCCTGCTCGCGCCGCCCCTGCAGCGCCAGGCACTGCACCAGCCAGAAGCTGCAGGCGACGAAACAACCCTCGTCGTCGGCGAGCCCGTCATCCATGCGGTAGCGGCGCACCAGCGCGTCCCCACGACGCAGCTCGCGCACGATGGCGTCCACGGTACGCACCATGCGCGGGTCGTCCCAGGCGACGAAGCCCACCCGCGGCAGCAGCAGCAGCGCCGCATCGAGCTCGCGGTTGCCGAAGGCTTGCACGAAGGTCCCGCGCTCGCGGTCGTAGCCCTCCGCCTCGATGGTGGCGCGCAGCTCGTCGCGCACGGCGCGCCAGCGGTCTAGCGGTACTTCAGCTTCACCACCAAGAAGGGCTCCTGTGCGCTCCACCACCGCGATGCCGCGGTCCACCGCCGCCCAGCACATCACCTTCGAGTGCACGAAGTGCAGCGGCTGCCGCCTCATCTCCCAGATGCCCGAGTCCGGCTCGCGCCAGCGCGAGAGGATCGCCTCCACCACGTCGACGAGGAAGCGCACGTACGCAAGGTCCGGCGTCTCGCCGCGCCGCAGGCGGTTCCAAGCGAGGTCGACGAGCTGCGCCATGCCGTCGTGCTGCAGCTGCTCGGCGGCGCCGTTGCCGAGCCGCACCGGCCGCGAGCCGCGATAGCCCTCGAGGTGGGCGAGCTCGATCTCCGGCAGCAGCTGGCGGCCGTCGATGCCGTACATCGGCTGCACCTCGTCGGCGATGCCCGCCGTGCTGCGCTCGATGAACCAGGTGAAGCCCATCGCCTCCTGGTAGAAGCCCAGCTCGCCGAGGGAGTCGAGGGCGAAGCTGCTGTCGCGGATCCAGCTCATCCGGTAGTCCCAGTTGCGCGCGCCGCCGATCGCCTCGGGGAGCGAAGTGGTGGCCGCGGCGGCGATGGCGCCGGTGGGCGCGAAGATGAGCCCCTTGAGCACCACCGCCGAGCGCAACACCGCGCGGTCGCGCAACGCCGGGTCGCCGGCGCGCGAGGCGACCCAGCGCTCCCACCAGCGCAGCGTCTCGGCGAGGCGCTCGTCGACCTCCTCGACCGCGCAGCCTTTGGGCTCGCCCGGGTGCAGGTGGTTGGGATGGTCCCAGGAGAGCGAGACGCGGCGGCGCTCGCCGGCCGCGAGCCGCAGCCGGCCGCAGAGGCCGTGGCTCGCCTCGGCTTCGAGCGCCAGGTCGGTCGACACCACCAGGCCGCTGTTGCCACCGATGGCGGTGAAGAAGCCCTCGCCGTGCCGGCGGATCCAGGGTTTGGCGGCGCCGTACTCGAAGCGCGGCAGCAGCTCGACCTCGAGCTCCACCTCGCCGCCGATCCCTTCGACGACGCGCAGCAGCTGGTGGCGCGGCGCCTCGCGGCCGCCGCTACGCATGGCGAAGGCGTCGACCAGCCGCGCCTCGCCTGTGGTCGTGCGGAAGCGCGTCTCCAGCACCAGGCTGTCGTCCACGTAGCGGCGCTCGCTCGACCAACCCTCGCCCGCCGGCGCGATGCGAAAACAGCCGCCCTTGTCCCAGTCGAGCAGCCGGCCGACACACGATGGCGAGTCCAGGCGTGGCATGCAGCACCAGTCGATCGACCCCCAGCGCGACACCAGCGCCGCCGAGTGGCAGTCGCCGATGAGGCCGTAGTCCGCGATCGGTGGATAGCGGGCCGACGCCGGATCGCCCACGCCGGCGCGCGATGCAGGATCGGAGCCTGTCGCTGCCGGCACATTGCTTGCTGCGATTTTTTGCCCCGATTTCGGAGGCGCGACACCATGGCCGACAGCGCGACCGAGCCCCTCGCACGACAACGCGAGCCGCGGACCCGCTCCACTTCCCTGTTGCCGCCGGACGTCAGAGCGGCGCCGAAGCCACCGCCTGCGGGCGCCGGAGTGGCCGGCGGGCCGAAGCGTGCGGCGGTGCGCGCGCCGCTCGACTCGCTGCCGTCCGATTACTACCTAGGCTGATTCCGTCGTCGCGCGCGAAGGGGCGCGCCGTTCTGCTCGGTGATCGGCGTCAGTCGCCGCCGCCCTCGGCGAGCTGCTGCACGATCTGCGTCACCTCCGCCTCGGCGCGGCGGATCTTGGCGCGGCAGACCTCGAGCAGCTCGGCGGCACGGCGCAGCTCGGCGGCGAGGGCGTCGACGTCGATCTCCTCGGCCTCGATGCGCGAGAGGATCGCCTCGAGCTCCGCCATCGCGGTGGTGAAGCCGGGACCGTCGGCGGCAGCTGCGGCTGCGGCGGCCACCCGCTCGCTCGCCGCCACGCCCCTGGCGCCGCCCTCCGCGCCGCTGCCTTCCGCGTTGCCGCTCACGTCGTGCCTGCCTCCTGCTCGACCTGGGTCTCGACCCGGCTGCTGAGGGTACCACCCGCCACGCGGGTGACGATGCAGTCGCCGGCTGTCACCTGCCCCGGCCGGCGCAGCAGCTCGCCGCCGGCCGTGTGGGTGAGGCTGAAGCCGCGCGCCAGCACGCGGTCGGGGGAGAGCTGTGCGGCGACCCGCGAAAGTCCGACGCAGCGCTCGTCGAGCTGGCGCAGGCGGCCGCGGGCCGCGCGCGCGATCCGTTCGCCCAGCGTCTGCCGGTCGCGCCCACGCCGCCGCAGGGCTCGCGGCGCCGCGGCGAGCAGCCGGCCGGCATCGCGCTCGGCGCGGTCGCGGCTACGCGCGAGGTTGTGGCCGGCGAGCACGGCGAGCAGCCGCGCCGCCTCGACCAGCCGCGCCCGCTGCTCGGCCACTGTCCCCGCGGCGTCGAGCAGCCGCTCGCGGCAAGCGCCCACCGCCTCGCGCTCGGCCGCCAGCCGCGCCATTGCCGCTTCGGCGAGCCGCCGCGCCGCCGCACGCAGGGTACGGTCGGCTTCCTCCACCCGCCGCACCAGGAACTCGGCCACCATCGTCGGCGTCTTGAACGCCGTGTGCGCCACCAGGTCCGCCACCGAGCGGTCGATCTCGTGACCGAGGCCGGTGAGCACCGGCACCGGTGAACGGGCGATCGCCTCGGCGATGCGCCGGCTGTCGAAGGCGGCGAGGTCGCTCCGTGCGCCGCCGCCACGCACCAGCACGGCGCAGTCGACGCGCAGCCCGGCGAGAGCCGCGAGCGCCGAAGCCACCTCGCGCTCCGCCCCCGCCCCTTGCACCGATGCGTGCACCACTACCACGTCGAAGCGGTAACCGCTCTCGCGCAGGCGGGTGAAGAAGTCGTGGAAGGCGGCGCTGCCGTGCGAGGTGACCAGGCCGACGCGCAGCGGCACCGGCGGCAGCGGCAGCGCGCGGTTGGTCTCCAGCAGGCCGGCCGCGGCGAGCGCCGCGAGGGTCTCCTGCCGCCGCCGCGCCAGCAAGCCGAGCGTGAACAGCGGGTCCACCTCGCGCACCGTCACCTGCAGCCGCCCACCCGGCGGGTAGAAGTCGACGGCTGCGAGGCAGCGGACCGCCATCCCCTCGTCGAGCGACTGGCCGCTCTTGCGCAGCTCGCGCTGCAGCCGCTGCAGGTCGGTGCGCCAGATCACCGCCTCCAGCTTGCCGACGATCTGGTCGGCGTCCCCCTTCTCCACCAGCTCGAAGAAGAGATGGCCGTTGCGGCTCGGCTTGAGCCGCTGCACCTCGCCCGCCACCCAGACGCCGGGGAAGGCCTCGCCGAGGAAGGCGCGGACCTCTTCGCCGAGCCGGGAGACGGTGTAGGTGAGGAGGTGGAGCGGCAGCTGCTTCATGCGCGCAGCTTAGTACCGCCCCCTGAACTCACCCGAAGGCCTTGAGCTCGGCCGCCGTCTCCAGCGGGATGCTCTCCGCCCAGTCCACCGCCTCGCGCTCGTTGACGGTGAGCTTGCTGACGAACTCGAGCGCCTCGTCGCGGGTCTCGAACAGGCGCCAGATGTAGGTGTGGCCGGCCGGCGCCGTGAAGTAGGTGTACTTCTTGGGGCTGCTGGTCAGGTCGAAGCCGAGGTCCTTGTCGCCGTTGCGGCCGACGCAGGCCAGGGCGACGGCGCGGTAGGCGAGGGCGAGGGCCTTGAGGGAGTCGTCGTACTCGAGCAGCTCCTCGCGCGAGCGGGCGGTGTGCATGACGCCGATGCGCGCGCTCTCTTCCTCGGCGAGCAGCGTGTAGGGGACGTCGTGGCGGTCCATCGCCTCCTTGGTCTCCTGGGTGGTGACGAAGACGTCCTCGGTGCCGTTGACCTTGTAGGCGATGGCGTAGAAGTCGCGCTCGAACTTGGCGAAGGCCTCCGCGAGGATGCTCTCGTCCTCGATGGTGAAGTAGTAGAGCCGATTCATCAGCTGGCGGCCGCTGGTCATCAGGTTCTCCACAAGCATCCGGTTACGACCGGTTTTGTTGAGGGGTGGTCCGTCGTCCGGCCTCCGTGCGCCCAGGCGCGTCTGCCCTGGCGGAATTCGGATGACCAGCGCGGCGGTCTGCGGGGACCGACGCTTTCGTCGTGCAACCGAAATCTTATCAGAGGTTTAGCGAGTTGTC
>DATNCU010000595.1:0-3573 GCA_035607145.1 Thermoanaerobaculia bacterium | reverse complement strand
CGGCACCTCGACGACGACCACCTCGGCCGACTCGGTCACGGGCTTGGCAGCCGAAGCAGAGCCGGGCAGCGCGGCGGCGAGGCAAGCCGCGGCGAGCAGCGGCGCGAATCGTTGCAGGCGAAGACGCGTGGACATGGCAGTCACCCTCAGGGTCGTTGACGGATGGCAGCCGCCATCAGGCGGAGGCAGGCGGCGGCCAAAGGTTGTCGTCGGTGGTGTACGGATCGCGAAGGCGCGCCGCCCTACTCCAGCCACTCCTTGAGCGAGTAGCTGTCGCGGCGACGGAAGTTCTTGTAGGTGATCATCTCGCCGATCAAACCGGTGGTGAGCACCTGGAACCCAAGCAGCATCAGCAAGATTCCCAACAGCAGCAGCGGCCGGTTCGAGAGCGCCTCGTCGCGGAAGAACCAACCCCACGCGAGCCAGGCGTCGATCGCGAAGCCGCTGGCGAGGAACAGCAGCCCGAAGCCGCCGAAGAGGTGCAGCGGCCGCCGCGTGTACTTGGTGATGAAGAGCACGGTGATGAGGTCGAGCAGCCCCTTGTAGAAGCGGTCCCAGCCGTACTTGCTGCTGCCGTGGCGGCGCGGCTGGTGGTTGACCTCGATCTCGCCGATGGCGAAGCCGCGGCGGCTGGCGAGCACCGGGATGTAGCGGTGCAGCTCGCCGTAGACGGCGATCTCGCCGAGCACCTCGCGGCGGTAGAGCTTGAAGCCGCTGTTGAAGTCGTGCAGCGGCACCTGCGCCAGCTGGCGCGTCACCCAGTTGAAGAGCAGCGACGGCAGCTTCTTGCTGGCGGGGTCGCGGCGCTGGCGCTTCCAGCCCGAGACGAGGTCGAGGTCGCCCCCCTCGAGCGCGGCGAGCAGCCGCGGGATCTCCTCCGGGTCGTCCTGCAGGTCGCCGTCGATGGTCAGCACCAGCCGGCCGCTGCAGTGGTCGAAACCGGCGGAGAGGGCCGCCGCCTTGCCGAAGTTGCGGCGCAGGCGCACCAGCTTGACGCGCGGGTCGCGCTCCCGCGCCTCGCGGACGCGCAAGGGTGTGGCGTCGCGGGAGCCGTCGTCGACGAAGACGATCTCGAAGCTGCGGCCGATGCGGTCGAGCACCGCGGACACCCGTTCGGCGAGCTCGAGGATCGAGCCCTCCTCGTCGAGGACCGGCACGAGGACGGAGAGGTCCACCGGCGCCAGCGCCACGGACAGGACCGGCGCGGCGAGCGCAAACGGCTCGGAGCTCATGTCGGCATATTGTAGACGGCCCGCGCACCCGGCCCCCTGCCGGCCGGCGGTCGGCCGCGGGCGAAGCTCGGCGATGAAACCCCCGCTCCAGACCACCGCCTGGCTCGTGCTGGCGCTGCTGCTCGCCGCCGTGATGGTCGGCGCGGCCACCTTCGACCGCCGCACCTGGCCGAGCCTGGTGGGCGACGAGGCCACCTACCTGATGGCGGCCGAGAGCCTCGCCTGGGACCACGACCTGCGCTACGAGCGCGGCGACTACGACCGCTTCTTCGCCCGCTGGGGCCTGCGGCCCGAGGGGCTGATCCTGCAGAGCGGCGACGGTGGCAAGACGCTGGTCTACGGCAAGCCGGCCGCGTACTCGCTCTACCTCGCGCCGTTCGTGCGCCTGTCACCAAGCCACGGACCGTGGGTGGCCAACGCGTTGCTGCTGGCACTCGCGGCCGTCGCGGCGGCGCGCGCGCTGGCGCGCCGGGTCGGCGAAGCGGCGCCGCTGTGGGTGGCAGCGTTCGTCTTCGCGTCGGTGACCTTCGCCTACGTCTTCTGGGCGCACGCCGATCTGTTCCTCGCTTGCCTCGCCGCGATCGCCCTAGCGCTGATCTACGACATCCCGCCGGGCGCGGCCAGTGGGGCGCGCCGGGGGGAGGGCTCCCAGCCGCGCGCAGCCGTCTTCGGCGAGCACGGATGGGATACCCACCGGCAGGCGGGGGCCCCGCTGGTCGCGCCCGGCGTCTCGCGCGCATGGCGCTTCGCAACCGCGGGGGCCCTTCTCGCGATCGTGGTGCTTTCCCGACCGCTCTACTTACCGCTGCTCCTACCGGCTGTGCTCGCGGCACCGCGCGGCTTTCGACGTCGCGGCGCCGCGGTGCTGATGGCAGCGATGGTGAGCGTGGCACTCGCCTCGAGCCTCGCCAACCTCGCGGCGCGCGGCAGCTGGAGCAGCTACGGTGGCGACCGCCGCAGCTACTACGGCTACACCGGCTTCCCCGGCGTCGACGCCGCCGCCGGTAACTGGCAGCAGCAGCTCGCCGAGCGCGGCACCCACACCTGGCTCAAGATGGAAACGCTTCAGATGGGCTTCGACGCGCGGCAGACGGCGTGGAACGCCGTCTACTACCTCGCCGGCCGCCACGTCGGCGTTCTCCCCTACTTCCTGCCGCTGCTGCTCGCCGCGCTCGCCTTCCGGCGCGGCGAGGGGCGCTGGGCGCTGCCGCTCGCGGCGCTCTTCGCCGCGGCGCTGCTCTTCTGGGTGCGGCCGTTCAACTTCTACGGCGGCGGCGGCGCGATCGCCAACCGCTACTTCCTGCCCGCGTACCCCGCGCTGTGGTTCCTCGCCGCGCGGCCGTTGCGCGGTGCGCGGGCGGTAGTGCCGCCGCTCGTTGCCGCGGCGCTAGCGGCACCGTTCCTTTGGCCGCTCTGGACCTCGCCGCGCGCCTTTCCGATCGCCGAAGACGGCGGCTACCGCTGGGCGAGCAGCGCAGCGCGGCGCTGGCTGCCGTACGAGACGACGCTCTCCCATCTCAAGCCCGCCGGGCAGGAGGACCTCCACCTCAACGGCCTGTGGGTGAAGCTGCTGACGCCGGGCCTGCACGCCGTCGACGGCGGCGCCGCCCTCGGCGTGCCGAGCGGCCACGGACAGGCCGAGCTGCTGGTGGGCAGCCCGCAGCCGCTCGCCGGGGTGCGCGTGCAACCGGCGCCCGGCGAGCGGCTCGCGGTGGCGGGCGCGCAGCGGGCGAGCGCGTCCGCCGACGGTTGGCTGCTGGCGTTCGCGCATCCGCGCGCGGTGCACCGCATGTGGTGGACCGACGACCCGTTCTACCTCTACGAGGTGAAGGTCGAGCCGCCGGCGAGCGGCCCCGAGGTCACCTTCAGCCTGCAGCCCGAGGCGCGCACGATGACCGCCGGCCCGCCGCGCGCGTCGCGAGCGCCGGCCGGCGAGCCCGCGGCGAGCGATGGCTGAGCCGGTGGAGGGCGATGCGCCCCACGCCGTCTCCGCCGACGGAGTGCGCGTTGGCATCACCGCCGACGGAGACGATGCTGGCCCACAGGTGCCGTTGACTCCGCCGCCCCGCACCAAGCTCGCCGTCATCGCCATCTCGTTGTTCGTCTCGCTTCTCCTTGCCGAAGGCGTCGTGCGCCTCACCGGTATCGCGGCCACCGGCCGCGGCGCTCCCTGGTTCGCCGGCGGCAGTCATCCGCGCTTCCTCTTCCGGCCCGACGAGGCGAGCGGCTACACGTTGCGGCCGGGCTTCCACGGCCGCGAGATCGCGCGCGGCCACGAGTTCGACGTGCCGGTGGCGGTCGGCGCCCGTGGCCTGCGCGACCACGCTCACGCAGCGCCGTG
>DATNCU010000533.1:0-3303 GCA_035607145.1 Thermoanaerobaculia bacterium | reverse complement strand
CGCGCATGTCGAGCTACCTCGGCGAGAGCCGCGCCACGCGACGCGCGCTCGACGACGGGCGCCTACGCACCGGCGACCTCGCCTACCGCCGGGGCGACGACGTCTTCTGGGTGGGCCGCCTGCGCGAGCGCATCAACGTCGCCGGCCGCAAGCTCGACCCCAGCCACTTCGAGCCGCTCCTCTTCGCGCTGCCCGAGCTGCGCGCCGGCTGCATGGCGGTATTCGGAATCGAGAGCGCCGAGCAGGGGACGCAGCGCGTAGTCGTGGTGGCCGAGGTGCGCGACCCCGCCACTGTCGACGCCGCGGCGTTGCGCGAGGCGGTGCGCTCGCGCGTGCGCCTCGAGCTCGGCCTGCGCCTAGTCGACGTCGTGCTGCTGCCGCCCGGCGCGCTCGCCAAGACCTCGAGCGGCAAGCGGCGGCACCTCCACGTGCGGCGCGACTACCTGGAGGGAAAGCTCCAGTCGCTTTGAGGCGGAGCGCGGTCAACGCCGGGTCGCCCTAGAATCCGCCCGTGCTCGCCCGCGGCTCGGCGCGCAAGCTGGCCATCCTCTGGACCTTGTACTTCGTGCAGGGACTTCCGTTCGGCTTCCAGGCGACGGCCCTGCCGGTCTACCTGCGGGCGGCCGGGGTGCCGCTCTCCGGCGTCGGCTTCGCCAGCATGCTGGCGCTGCCGTGGTCGCTCAAGGTCTTCTTCGCGCCGCTCGTCGACCGCTACGGCGCGCATCGGTTGGGCCGGCGTCGCGCCTGGATCCTGCCGCTGCAGCTGGGACTGCTCGGCTGCTGCGCGGCGGCGGCGGTGGTGCCGCCGGACCGCGCGCTGACGCCGATCCTGGCGCTCGTCTTCGGCATGAACCTCTTCGCCGCGACCATGGACGTCGCCGTCGACGGGCTGGCTGTGGACGTGCTCGAGCCTGGCGAGCTGGGGCAGGGGAACATCGCGCAGGTCGTGGGCTACAAGGTGGGGATGCTCACCGGCGGCGGCTTGCTGGTGTGGGCGAGCTCGCGCATCGGCTGGGAGGGGCTGTTCCTGGCGATGACGGCGCTCATCGCCCTCTGCTTCGTGGTGACGCTGCTCTGGCGCGAGAGCAACCTGCCGCTCGCGGCGGGCCACGCGCCGGTCGTCTACACGCGCGTCGCCGACGTGCTGGCGCTGCTCAAGCGCGGCGTTACGAGCGGCGGCCTCTGGCTGCTGCTCTTCATCGGCACCTACAAGCTCGGCGAGACGATGGCCGACGTGATGTTCAAACCCTTCCTCTACGACCACGGCATCGGGCCCGACCGCATCGGCCTGTGGGTGGGCACCTGGGGGATGTTGCTGTCGATCCTCGGCTCGGTGGCGGGCGGTTTCCTCGCCGGGCGCGTGCCGCTGCTGCGCGCGGTCGGCATCGCCGCGAGCCTGCGCGTGCTCGCGGTCGGCGCCGAGTGGTGGCTGTCGCTGGTGCACCTGACGCCGGCGCGGGTGATCGCGGTGACCTGCATCGAGCACTTCTTCGCCGGGTTGCTCACCACCGCGATGTTCGCCTACATGATGAGCCGCGTCGACCGGCGCATCGGCGCCACGCACTACACGCTGCTCGCTACCGTCGAGGTGTGGGGGAAGCTGCCGGCGGCGGCGCTCTCGGGCGTCGTGGCGCAGGCCACCGGCTACGCGACGCTGTTCGGCATCTCGACGGCGCTCTCGGCGGCGTTCCTCTGGCTGCTGCTGCCGCTCGCGCGGCGAACCGCCGCCGAGCCCGCGACGAGCCCGGCGGCGGCATAGCTCGTGCGATGCGCCGTCGCTACCTCACGGGTGCGACGTGTAGAAGTGGTACGTACCGCTGCCGCTGTAGCTGTAGACCCCCCACAGGTACCAAGCTGCGGTGCCGCTGTAGGTGATGTTCTCGTTGGTAGAGGTCGTCGTGGCGCTCGCCACCTGCACCCACGTCGTGCCATTCCACTTCCAGAGGTAGAGGTCGAAGTCGCTGCCGCCGGGGCCGCGCAGCGCGCCGACCTGGTTGCCGGCGTTGCCCCAGTAGTAGGTGCCGCACGGCTGATAGTGCGTCACGCCGGCGGTGTTGATGTAGTTGGTGTAGGTGGTGTAGCCGAAGTTGAAGCCGGAACCGTAGAGGGCCTGCAGACCGGCGGCGTCGTCGGCCTCGGTGGTCGACGGGTTGTTGTTGCAGAAGCTCACCGACGCGAGCATGGTCGCGCCGGCGACACCGCTGTGCCCGAGGCCGAGGCCATGCCCGGCCTCGTGCACCATGACGCCCTCGGCGTAGATCTCGCTGCTGCAGCCGGCGCCGCCCGGGTCCTCACCCTCCGACGTCCAGCTGTAACCGGTGTTGTTGGTGACGATGTCGGCGTCGGTGATCTTCCACGAGCCCGAGGGAGTCGGCGTGCGCTCGGCGTAGTAGCCGGTGAAAGTGGCGGCCAGGCAGACACCGGTGCAGGCCGCGAAGGGGTCGCTGAACTTGAGCATCGGGTTGCCGTCGCCCATGGCGAACCCCGCCACCGATCCCTTGTGGGCCTTGATCACCGTGCCGGCGTTCTCGCCGTTCCAGGCGACGATGGAGGCGATGGCGCCCGCCACCCGCGTGGCGCCGCCGTCGCCGTCGGCGATCGAGGCGATGCCGGCGCTGTCGACGGTGTAGTCGGGCGGACAGTCCCAGGTGCGGTTGGGGACGAGGAGGACGTAACCGGAGAGCGTGCCGGCGAGCAGGCCGGCTCCGGTGGCGGCGCTGGCGAGCACGAGCGCGCCGCGGCGGTGGAGGAAGCGGAGGACGTTCATGGCACCCTCCTTCCCTGGCGCTCGCCGATGTCGCGCAGGCTGGCCTTGAGGTCGTGGAGCGGCATCGTCGTGGGCCTTTCGACGGCCTTGCCATCCCGGCTTAGCAGCCGCATCCCGGCGTCGGCCAGCGGCTTCGCGATCTCCGCACCGTCGGCTCCGGTCTCGATGCGGTACTCGCCGAGCTGGTAGCCCTGCACGCGCACCGATCCGTCCGCCGGCTCGGTGTAGAGGAAGAGCAGCATGCGGTCGCCGCGGGTGAAGGTGGGGAAACCGTGCGCTTCGATGTGCAGGCGGCCGACCGTGCCGCCGAAGGTGCGCACCTTCACGTAGGCGGGCGCCTCGCCGACGATCACCTCGTCGACGCGCACGAGAGCCTCGGTGAGGATCGCGGTGTGCTCGCGGTTCCAGAACGACTTGACCTGCGCCACCTGCGCGTCGACCACGGCCGCCGACCCCGCCACCAGCTCCTCCTGGCTCATCGCCAGGAAGGTCGAGGCGTGGGCGGCGGCGCCGGCGAAGACGAGGGCGAAGGCGAG
>DATNCU010000499.1:0-2094 GCA_035607145.1 Thermoanaerobaculia bacterium | reverse complement strand
AGTAGGAGGCGCCGTTCATCGGCAGGCAGCGGCCGGAGGGGGCGCAGACGCCGGCGTCGCTGTCGCAGCGGCGCGGGGCGCAGTAGGTGAGTCCCGGCGGCTCCGAGGCGGCGACGGTGAAGCCGAGGCTGCCCGGCGCCCCGGCGGCTTCGCAGGCCAGGAGCGGGTCGCCGCAGGGATGGGCGGCGTCGCAGCGGCGCAGGCAGAGGTGCTGCGCGGGCGCGGCCTGGAAGGCGGCGCAGGCGTCCGCCGACGGGCAGCTCAGGTCGTCGCACTCGGAGGTGCACAGGCCGCGCGCGCCGTAGAGGTCGCAGCGGCCGGAGAGGCAGGAGGAGGGATCGGCGTCGCCGCCGGGCGAGATGCAGGCGTCGCCGTCGTCGCCCAGGGCGCCGGCGAAGCAGGCGCGCCGCCAGGTGTAGGGGCCGCCCGACATGCCGAACGGCATCAGCGACGGCACCTCGCGGCAGGACAGGCCGGCGCGGCAGTCGTCGCTGGTGGTGCACGACGGCAGGCAGATGGCTTCGCGCCACGGCTGCGGCGCCCCGGCGTCGGCGATTCCCCCGTCGGAGAGCGACATCGGCGCCGAGAGGCCGCGCGACAGATCGGCGCACACCTCGCCGCCGTTGCAGGTGCTGCCGTCGCAGTCGCGGGTGCAGACGCCGCTGCCCAGCGCCCCGGGACAGCCGCTCACGCCGTGGCCGCACAGGCAGGTCAGGCCCGCGACGCCGTCGCAGTCGGAGTCCTCGCTGCACGGCGCGCCCACGCCGCCGGCGGAGACCACGATCTTGCCGGCGGCGGCGATGGTGCCGCCCGGGCCGCCCGCGGCCAGCATCACGTCGTAGCTGCCCGGCCGCGCATACAGCACCGACGGCGAGATGGCCGCCGAGGTGGGCGGATCGCCGCCGGTCAAGGTCCAGACGAAGGTGGTCGCCCCCGAGAGCAGCGGCACGAAGGTCAGGCGCAGCGGCGCAGCCCCTTCGCAGCGCGGCTCGCCGTTGGTGACCGTCAGCTGGCTGCAGCCGACCATGGAGAAGGCGCCCTCCAGCGGCACTCCGCCGTCGGGGAGCGGGCCGAGATCGCCGGAGGAGGCGTCGAGCGGGACCACTGCCCCGTCCATTTCGACGGTGTCGTCGCCACAGCCGCAGATCACGACGCACAGCAAAGCCAGGCGCATCTAAGACTTCCATTCTACTCCGAAAGCCGCGCGGAGAGTCCGGTCCAGCGCTGCCCGGCGTCGGCGTCGCCGACCGCCCGGCGGATGGCGCGCTCGGAGCCGACCAGGACCACCAGCCGCTTGCCGCGCGTGACCGCCGTGTAGAGGAGGTTGCGCTTGAGCAGCACGTAGTGCGCCATCACCAGCGGCACCACCACGGCGGGATATTCCGATCCCTGGCTCTTGTGGACGCTGACGGCGTAGGCCAGCTCCAGATCGTCGAGCGCGTCGGCGTCGTAGCGGACCAGGCGGCCGTCGAAATCGACGTCGAGGAAGTCGCCGTCGTCGGTCTTCTCGATGCGCGAAATCATTCCCAGATCGCCGTTGAAGACGTCGCGGTCGTAGTCGTTGCGGAGCTGCATCACCTTGTCGCCGGCGCGCAGCGTGCGGCCTCCGGCGGCCAGCGGCTCGCCGTCGGGGTTGAGCGCCGCCTGCAGCGCCTCGTTGAGGCCGGAGGTGCCGGCGGCGCCGCGGTGCATCGGCGACAGCACCTGCACCTCTTTGCGTGGATCGAGCCCGAAGGCGCGCGGGATGCGCTCGACGCACAGCCGCACCACCAGCTCGCGCGCCCGCTCCGGCTCCTCGGCGCGCACCACGTAGAAGTCGGCGCCCTCGGCGGCCGTCCCGACGGGCATTTCGCCGCCGAGGATGCGGTAGGCGTTGTCGATGATGCCCGACCCCTCCGCCTGTCGGAACACCTCGGTCAGGCGCGCCACCTCGACGGCGCGCGAGCGGATGACGTCGCCCAGCACCTGTCCCGGGCCGACCGAGGGGAGCTGATCGACGTCGCCCACCAGCGCCAGCGCCGAGGTGCGTGGGACCGCGGCGATGAGGCTGCGCGCCAGCGGCAGGTCCAGCATCGACGCCTCGTCGACCACCAG
>DATNCU010000472.1:0-6637 GCA_035607145.1 Thermoanaerobaculia bacterium | reverse complement strand
CGCGCCACGCCGGTGGCGACGTCCCACATCACGACCTTCGCATCGCAGCCGGCGAAGCGGTCCGCGCGCGACCAGGTCACCGCCAGCGTTCCGCCGCCGATGAACTGCACGTCGCGCGCGCCGCAGCCGTGGCGCAGCGTGAATCGCTTCTTCCCGGTGGCGGTGTCCCAGAGTCGGCCGACTCCTTCGCCGTCGAGGGTCAGCAGCGTGCGTCCATCGGGACTGATCGCCGATGCCTCGATCTCGGCCGCGTGCTGCAGCGTGTACCGCGGCAAACCGGTCGCGAGGTCCCAGACGCGCGCCACCTTCTCGTCGCCGGCAGTCACCAGCAGCCGTCCGCCGTCGACGAACGCGGCCATGCGAACCCAGCCGCCGTGCTCGAGGGTGAACCGCACCTTGCGCGCGGCGACGTCCCACACCTGGGCGGTCTCGCCCGCGCGCACCACCGCCAGCTTGCCGTCGGGGCTGAAGTTGTCGGCGCGGCCGTCGCGGCCCGTGGGGTCGCCGTCGTCCTCCATCTCGACCAACGCGGTCCTCACGTCAGCGCTGCCACTGGTGATCCGCCACAGCCGGCTCCGACCTCCGGAGAGCGTCGCCAGCAAGGTGCCGTCAGCGACGAGTCGCGCGTCCTCGACTGCTTCAGGGTGTTTCGCAACGAACCGCTGCCGTCTGCTCTCCACGTCCCACACCCGCGCCGTGCCGTCGCGCGACGCGGTGACGACGGCTTGGCCGTCGGTAGTGAATGCTGCGGAGGTGATGTCCCCGTCGTGACGCAACGCGGCGTGCGGCTTGCCGCTCGCGACGTCCCACAGCTTGGCGACCGTGCCCGCCACGGTCAGCACGCGCCGGCCATCGGGGCTGAATGACGCCGCGGAGGCGGTGGCGTCCAGCTTCAGCGTCAGCAGCAGTCGAGGGTCGTGCGCACCGACCGACCACAGGTTGGCGGTCTCGTTCTCGCGCAGCGTCTCGTAGCGCCCGGCGCCGACGCGCTGCGCGGAGCTCGCCACCACCGTGCGGCGGGCGGCGTCGAAGGCGATCTTCATCGGCTCGGAGCCGGTCTGCAGCTCGTCGGAGCCGCGGCTCTCCCCCGTCCTCGCATCCCAGTAACGCACGGCGTCGTCGGCGACGGGGCTGCCGTAGCCACGCCGCTTGTCGTGGCCCGATGCGGTAATTATCAGCTCCCCGTCGGCACTGAATCCGACGAACACGAGATTCCTCTGGCGGATCGGCTCCGGGAACAGCGGGAACGCAGTATCGATATCCCACACGAGCGCATCCACAGGGGACGCGGTGAGCAGGTACCTGCCGTCCGGGCTGAAGGAAACGGTGCGGACGAGGTCGGCGCGAAAGGTTCGCCCTCGCGCGCCGCTCGGGAGATCCCACGCTTGCGCGGCGTTGCCCCCCGCTGTCACCAGCGACGCGCCGTCCGGGCTGAAGCATGCGGTCTCGATCTCGCCCTCGCCGGTCAAGGTGACGACCGGCTGATCCGAGCCCGGCGTCCACACACGGGCCACGAACCCCGACAGCGTCACGAACCGCTCCCCGTCCGCGGTGAAAGCCGCACCGTCAACCGTGTCCTCATGCGGGAGGGTGTAGCGCAGCCGCTTCGCCTCCACGTCCCAGAGCTGCGCCGTGTGGTCGTCGGAGGTGGTCACCAGGTAGCGTCCCTGCGGGCTGAACACCGCTCCGTTGATCGCCTCGCTGTGGGTGACGCGGAACCGCGGCGACCCCGTCTCCACGTCCCACACCCTAGCCGTCTTGACGCCGTGATCGTCGAAGTAGTGCTCTCCGACCTCGCCCGCGCGGGTGACCGCGAAGCGGCCGGTGGGATCGAAGTCGCCGTCGACCACCTCCTCGTCGTGCTCGAGGGTGCGCAGCAGGCGGCCGCTACGCGCCTCCCACACCAGCGCCGCCTTGCCGGAGGTGGTCAGCACCCGCGAGCCGTCGGCGCTGATGGCCACGCTGTGCACGGGCCCGCGGTGTTCGTACTCGGCGGCGATGAAGCCGCGGTTCAGCGCCTCGCTCAGCTGTCGCGCCGCGAAGCGCGTGGTGGCCGGCTCCTCCACCTCGAGCAGCAGCAGGGCGCCGCTGGTGGGGTCCTCGCGCAGCCACTCGCCGGCGATCGCCACCCGCGCCATGTCGAGCGCTCGGCGCTTCTCCTGCTTCGCCCGCTCGGCCTGGACGAGGGCGAAGGCGAGGAACCCCGCCAGCACCGCGATGGTGGCGACCGTGACCGCAACCAGCGTCGCCCGCTGCCGCGTCCGCCGCCGCACGCCGGCGCGCACGAACTCCGCCGCCAGGTCGGGCTCGCCACCGCGACCGTGCCGGCGAGCGCGGCCGACGAGGTCACGCGCCTGCAGCAGCCGTCCGCCGCGCCACAGGGCGTCCGGCGCGCGGCCGCCGTCGCGCCAGGCGATCGCATCGCGTTCGACCTGCTGCCTGAGCAGCAGCTCCGCGCGCGCATTCTCGAGCCAGGTCCGCAGCGGCACCCAGACGCGGAACAGCGCCTCGTGGGCCACCTCGATGACGCGCCGCTCGCCTTCCAGGCGCGACACCAGCACGCGCCGCTCGACGAGCTGCGCGAGCAGCGGCTCCACGCGCTGGATCTCCGGGGTGTCCCAGTCGACGGGACGCCGCGCGTAGCTGCCGTCCTCGCTCAGCCGCGCCATCTCCAGCAGCGCCTTACGCAGGTCGTCCTGCTGGTGCTCGCGTACCGCGGCGGCGAGGACGGCGTCCGCTTCGCGCGTGATGGTGCCGTGCAAGCCGCCGAGCCGCTCGTAGGCGGCGACGGCGAGCGGCTCCTCGTCACCGCGGTCCCGGCACATCACGGCGAGCGTGAACGAGAGCAGCGGCAGCGCGTCCGGGGTCTCGGCGTCGGCGAGCAGGCGGTCGACGAGCCCCTCCTCGATCTCGATCGCCGCGAGGCGGGCCGGCATCTCGATGACGCGCCGCATGCCGTCGATGCGCATGGGGCCGAGCGACAGGCTCTCGAAGTCGACGCCCTGCAGCTCGGGGTGGCGCTGGAAGAGGCCGAGGAAGTCCGAGCGCATCGTGCCCAGCACGGTCAACGGGCTGTGGTCGGCCTCGACGGAGGCGCGCAGCAGCTGCAGGAAGCCCGCGGCGCCGGCATTCGCCGGCTCCCGCCCCAGCAGCTCCTCGAGCTGGTCGACGACGAGGAGCACGCGCGCGCCGCGCCGCTGGGAGAGGCGGCGCAGGTCGTCGGCGGCCTCGAGCAGCGGCGTCGTACCCGTCGTACTGAACGGCGATGCGTGCGCGGCTGCCGCCGCGCCGGCGGGGGCGCAGAGCCGGCGCAGATCGTCGAGGCTCCACTCGAGGTAGTTGCGCAGGCGATCCGTCAGCGGCGGCGGGTCCTCGCGGAGGCGCTCGAGCACGTCGATCAGCCGCCGCAGCCGCTCATCTGGCGCTTCAGGCGTCTCACCCGGCGGCGCCTCGTCGCCCGTCGCGACCGCGCGAGGACCTTCAGAGTCCGTCGAGCCGCGCCAACCGGCACGGATACCGTCGCGAATCCTCTGCCTCTGCCGGACTCGTCGAGGTGTGCCTTGGCGTATCGGGAGTAGCCCTGCACCAGCGATTCGGCCAGCTCGGCCCAGGGATCGCGGCCGGGGCGGAACGGATCGAGGATCAGCCAATCCTCGCGCGAGCGCAGGCGCGGCAGGATGCCGGCGCGCACCAGCGAGGACTTGCCGCTGCCGGAAGCGCCCAGCACCAGGACCAGCCCGGGCGCGCCGCGGTCGAGCAGCTCGATCCCCGCCAGCGACTCCTCCTCGCGCCCGAAGAACACCGGGGCGTGCTCCTCCTGATAGGCGCTGAGCCCGAGGTAGGGCGGCTCCTTCGGGTTCCAGTCGCTGGCGACGCCCCGCAGGTCGAGCTGCTCGAGCGCGCGCCAGAGGCGGGTGTAGCCCTCGTCCTCGCTCTTGCGGAAGTCGATCAGCTGGCGCTCGGTCAGGATGGCGGGCACCGGGGCGCCGTCGGCGAGCGGCTGGGCCAGCAGCGCGATCACCGGCTTGCCCTCCATGCGCGCCAGCGCGATCTCGGCGAAGCACCAGTGCGAGCGCAGGTAGTCGTCGGTGCACAGCGCGATCACCGCGCGGCACGCCCGCAGCTTGCGGTAGAGCGTGCGCTCCCAGCTCTGGCCGCCGACGATCCCCTTCTCGGGGTCGAGATCGAGGAAGACGGAGTGGTGGCGGCGCTCGGCGAGACGACGCTCCAGCGCTTTCGCCAGAGCGTTGTCCCGCGAGCTGTGACTAATGAAGATGGCGCTCATGGATGCCGATTCGACCTCCGCGGGCGCCGCGCGGCTTTACGCCGCGCTCAACTGGCGGCGGCGACGCCGGTGCCGATGGCGCACGCTACGCCGGTGCCGCCGAGACCGCAGTAGCCGCCGGGGTTCTTCGCCAGGTACTGCTGGTGGTAGTCCTCGGCGTAGAAGAAGTCCGGCGCGTCGGCGATCTCGGTGGTGATCTCGCCACGGCGCCCGGCGGCGGCGAGCGCGCCCTGGTACATCTCGCGCGAGGCGAGCGCCGCGGCCTTCTGCGCCTCGCCGTAGGTGTAGATCGCCGAGCGGTACTGCGTGCCGACGTCGTTGCCCTGGCGCATGCCCTGCGCCGGGTCGTGGTTCTCCCAGAACGCCTTGAGCAGCGCTTCGTAGGAGACCTGCTTAGGGTCGAAGACGACACGTACCACCTCGGTGTGGCCGGTGGCGCCGGTGCACACCTCGCGGTAGGTGGGGTTGGGCGTCGAGCCGCCGGCGTAGCCCACCGACGTCGAGTAGACGCCGGGCAGCTTCCAGAACAGCTTCTCGGCGCCCCAGAAGCAGCCCATGCCGAAGAGCGCCAGCTCGAGACCCTCGGGGAACGGCGGCGCGATGGGGTGACCGTTGACGAAGTGCCGATCGGGGATCGGCATGGCGGTGGAGCGGCCGGGCAGCGCCTCGGCCGCGGTGGGGATGCGGAGCTTGGTGGAGGTGATTGTCATGGCGTCAAGGATACGCCCGGCGGTGCGCGCCGGATTCACCACTCCGGATCGTCAGCGGTCCTCTGCAAACGTCACGGCCGCCTGCGCGCCGCGTCGCCGGCGACGACCCGCTTGACCAGCGAGTTGGCGGCGAGCGTGCCGTCGGCGTGCACGCGGTTGAGCAGCGCGAGGTCGGCGAGCCCCACCGTCGACGGCCACTTCTCGGCGAACTGCACGAGCGGCAGCGACTCGGTGAGGGGCACCACCTGCAGCCGGTTGGCGTCGATCTCGTCGGGAGCGTGGAGCCCCTCGAAGCTCGCGAGCGCGGCTTCGAGCTCGCTGCGCTGCGACTCCCAGCTCGCCGCAGGCGCCACCGCGAGCAGCTCGAAGGTCTGCCCCTCGTGGTCGGTAAAGCCGACGGTGCCGGCGAGGTCGCCGTCCTTGCGCTTGGCGGTGAAGGCGCCCCAGCGCACGCCGCCGTCTTCCCACTCGCGGCCGCGGCTGACGCCCTGCTCGGCAAAGAACTTCGCCTCCGCCTCGGCGGCCGTCGCGTCGCCGGCGTTCTCGATCACCAGCGCGGAGCCGCCCCCGGGGTGGCGCAGCGTCAGCCCCTTCGACGTGCCGGCGAGGCTCCACCCGGCAGGCGCGTGGACGCGGAAACCGAGCGTCGGGTGCACGGCGGCGCCGTCGCGCAGCGCGCCCAGCCGCGGGTCGGGGCCGTAGGCGAGCCCGTCGAGGTGGTGCAGGAACGCCTCGCGCTCGACGCGCATGTCGGTGCGCATCTCGCCGCGCGCCTGCACCGCGGTCACCTCCTCGGAAATGCGCACGCGCCGCTTGCCGGGATCGGGGTGGGTGGCGAGCCAGCGCGGCAGCGAGCCGCCGCCCTCGGCCTGGCTCACCTGCTCGAGCATCTCGAAGACGCCGGGCATGGCGCTGGGGTCGTAGCCCGCGCGCATCAGGTAGCGCAGGCCGAGGTCGTCGGCCTGGCGCTCGTCGTCGCGGCTGTATTTCAAGAAGGCGATGCCGAGGCCGAGCATGCCGAGGTCGGCCCACTCGTCGGCATACTCGGGGTCGAGGATGACGGCGGCGGTGATGACGGCGCCGGCGGCGAGCATCTGCTGGCTCTGCCGGTGGAGCGAGTGCTTGGCGGTGACGTGGCCGATCTCGTGGCCGAGCACCGCGGCGAGCTCGGCCTCCGAGCCGAGCTCGGCGAGGATGCCGCGGGTGACGTAGACGTAGCCGCCGGGCAGCGCGAAGGCGTTGACGGTGGGGTCGTCGAGCACCTTGAAGCTCCACGGCAGGTAGGGCCGCTCGCTGCTCGCGGCGAGGCGCTGGCCCACCTCTTCGACGTAGTCGCCGAGGTCGTAGTCGTCGTAGACGCCGACGGTGCCGACGATCTCGGCGTCGGCTTCCTTGCCCATGCTGAGCTCGGCCTCCTCGCCGAAGAAGGTGAGCTGGGGCTTGCCGGTGGCGGGGTTGGTCGCGCAGCCGCCCGAGACGAGGAGCAACGGCAGCGAGACGAGTAGCGCGCGGGCGCTGCGGGCGACGACCGAGCGTGGCAGCATGGCGGGACCCTCCGTCGGATGCCTCCAGCTTAGCGCGCCCGGTGCGGCGGCGCGGCCGCCGCGCGTGATCGACGCGTCTGGGGGCAGCTCCCGCCCAC
>DATNCU010000440.1:0-3112 GCA_035607145.1 Thermoanaerobaculia bacterium | reverse complement strand
TAGCCGGTGAGCGCCACCAGCACCATGGGCTTGCCGGCATGCTCCTCGCGCAGCCGGCGGGCCACCTCGAAGCCGTCCAGCCTCGGCAACCCGATGTCGAGCAGCACGACGTCCGGCGTAAGCCGGCGCGCCTGCTCGATGGCGCTCGGGCCGTCGTAGGCCGTCGCCACGTCGTGGCCGCGCAGGCTCAGCAGCATCGCCAGCCCTTCGGCGGCGTCGAGGTTGTCGTCGACCACCAGGATGCGGCGCGGCGGCAGGGCGGACACCTGCTCGGGGCTCTCGGCTTCGGTGGGCATGTCGTGGGTCGAGGAAGACGTCGAGTGCGTCGCGTGCTGGTTCATCAGCGGCAGCGGCGTGCAAGAAGAACGCCACTGGCACTGGAATTGCCCTTCGGTCTTACTGACTCATGAGCACCGCCGCCGCCGTCGCCCTGCCGCCGCCCGCCGACGACCCCGCCGCCGCCGCGGCCGACGCCGGCCTGCGCTATGTCACCGACGAGAAGCCGGGCATCACCCGCCGCCGGCACGGCAAGGGTTTCTCGTACCGCGATCCGGACGGCAAGCCGCTGCGCGATGCCGAGACTCTGCAGCGCATCCGCAGCCTCGCCATCCCACCGGCGTGGACCGACGTCTGGATCTGCCCCAACCCGCGCGGCCACATCCAGGCCACCGGCCGCGACGCCCGCGGGCGCAAGCAGTACCGCTACCACCCGCACTGGCGCGAGGTGCGCGACGCCACCAAGTTCGAGCGCATGGCCGAGTTCGGCGAGGCCCTCCCCGCCCTGCGGCGACGCATCCGCCGCGACCTCGCCCGCCCCGGCATGCCGCGCGAGAAGGTGCTCGCCACCGTGGTGCGCCTGCTCGAGACCACCTGCATCCGCGTCGGCAACGACGAGTACCTGAAGAGCAACGGCACCTTCGGCCTCACCACCCTGCGCAACCACCACGTCGCCGTGCGCGGCGACCGGCTGTTCTTCCGCCTGCGCGCCAAGGGCGGCAAGCGGCAGGAGGCAAAGCTCAGCGACCGCAGCGTCGCCAAGGTGATCCGCGAGTGCCAGGAGATCCCGGGCTACGAGCTGTTCCAGTACCGCGACGACGAGGGCGCGCCGCAGCCCATCGACTCCGCCGACGTCAACGACTACCTGCGCGCGGTGACCGGCCGCCAATTCACCGCCAAGGACTTCCGTACCTGGATGGGGTCGGTCCACGCCCTCGCCAAGCTGCGCGAGGTGTGCGCGGGCGAGATCAAGGCGACCAAGGCGCGGCTGCTCGAAGTCCTCGACTACGTCGCCGCTCAGCTCGGTAACACCCGCGCCGTCACGCGCAAGTTCTACGTTCATCCCGGCCTGCAGCGGGAGTACCTGGAAGGGCGGCTGATCGCCCGCCTGGCCCGCCTCGAGGAGCCCCGCCCGGTCTCCGGCCTCAGGGCCGACGAGACCGTCCTGCTCGCCCTGCTGCGCACGCTGTGACCTGGGGTGCCGTGGCACCCCTCTTGCGTTCGAAGTCGCGGGAACGGACCCATGACGACGGAAACCCGCCGCCCTTCGCTGCTCGTCGTCGACGACGACGACACCCGCGAAGCGCTCGCCGAGCTACTGCGCGACGAGGGCTTCGCGGTGGCCACGGCAAAGGACGGCGCACAGGCGGTGGAGCGGCTTCAGGACCACCTGCCCGATCTCGTGCTGCTCGACATCGTCATGCCGCGCACCACCGGCCTCGAGCTGCTCGGCTCGCTCCGCCAGCGCCACTCCCCCGCCGAGCTGCCGGTGATCATGATGAGCGCCAAGGGTCAGAGCGCCGACGTCGTCGCCGCGCTCTCACAGGGCGCCAACGACTACGTCACCAAGCCGCTCGACCTGCCCATCGTGCTGGCGCGCGTGCGCGCGCAGCTGCGCACCAAGGAAGCCTCCGCGCGCGCCGATCGCCCCGAAGCGTCGGCGGCGGACCGCATCGGCCCCGGCGTGCTGCTCGACGGCCGCTTCCTCCTCGAGGAGCGCCTCGGCACCGGCAGCTTCGGCGTCGTCTTCCGCGCCCGCGACGAGCAGCGCCAGATGCCGGTGGCGGTCAAGGTGCTCAAGAGCGCGCTCGCCGACTCGCAGGAGGCGCTCGAGCGCCTGCGCCGCGAGTCGCGGGCGGCGCGCGAGCTCAACCATCCCCACGCCGTCGAGGTGCACGAGCTGCGTGTCACCCCCGAAGCGGTGGCGTTCCTGGTCATGGAGTACCTCGAAGGGCGCGGCCTCGACGAGGAGCTGCGCGAGCGCCGGCTGCTGACACCACAGCGCGCCGCCGCGGTGGTCCTGCCGGTCTGCGAGGTGCTCGCCGCCGCCCACGCGCAGGGGATGGTGCATCGCGACATCAAACCGGCGAACGTCTTCCTGCAGCGCACCCCGGAGGGCGAGCGGGTCAAGGTGCTCGACTTCGGCCTCGCCAAGCCGATGGGCGCCGCCGCGCTCGAACGCAACCTCACCCTCGCCGGCTCGATCCTCGGCTCCCCCGCCTACATGGCCCCCGAGCGGCTGCGCAACCAGCCCTACGACGGCCGCGCCGACGTCTACAGCCTCGGCGTCATGCTCTACGAGATGCTCACCGGCCGGCTGCCCTTCGTCTCCGCCGACGGCGACCCGCTGGCGGTGGTGACCATGCACCTGACCGAGGAGCCGCGACCGCCGCGCGCGCTCCGCCCCGACCTGCCGGAGCTCGTCGACGCGGTGGTGATGCAGGCGTTGGTCAAGGACCCCGCGGAGCGGCCGCAGGCCTCGGTGCTCGGTCGGCGGCTGGCGGCGGCGCTCGAGCTCGACGTGCCCGTGGGGCTGCTGCCCGACTACCTCAGCACGCTCCGTTTCGGAGTGGTCTGAGGGCCTCGGCGTCGTCTAGCTGGGATAAATCACGACGCGGCGGAAGGGCTCGCGGCCCTTGCTCTCCGAGACCAGCCCCGCGCGCTCCACCAGCTCGTGCTGCAGCCGCCGCACGTAGGAGTCCTGCGGCGACAGCTCCACCGGCCGCCCCACCTCGAGCACCGAATCGACGGCATCCTCGACCTCCTGCAGCGCCACCTCCGAGCCCTCGGGGAAGTCGGCGAGCCCGAACTCCTTGCGCAGGAACGACTCCATCTG
>DATNCU010000437.1:0-8880 GCA_035607145.1 Thermoanaerobaculia bacterium | reverse complement strand
ACGCCGACGGCGTGCGCCAGGACCTCCAGCGCAAGGGCTTCCACGTCTTCGAGGTGAAGCCGCGGCTGTCGCTGGCGATGGCGCTGCCGCGGCGCGGCCGGCGCAAGCTGCCGATCCAGCAGTTCCTGGTCTTCAACCAGGAGCTCGCGGCGCTGCTCGCCGCCGGCTTGCCGCTGCTGCAGTGCCTCGAGCTGATGCTCGAGCGCTTGAAGGACCCGGTCTTCCGCCAGGTGCTCGGCGACGTGCGCGAGCGCGTCGCCTCCGGCCAGGAGCTGTCGGCCGCCTTCGAAGCCCACGGCGAGCTCTTCCCGCGCCTCTACCCGTCGAGCCTCAAGGCCGGCGAGAGGAGCGGCGACCTCGAAAAAGTGATCCGCCGCTTCGTGCGCTACCTGCAGCTGCTGCTCGAGGCGCAGAAGCGGGTGGTGTCGGCGCTCGTCTACCCGGCCGTGCTGGTCTGCCTGTCGGTGGCGATGATCGTCATCATGACGGTGTTCGTGGTGCCCAAGTTCGCCGGCCTCTACGCCGACCTCGAAGCCGAGCTGCCGCTGATCACCCGCATCACCCTTGCCATCGGACAGTTCGTGCGCGGCAACTGGATCGTTATCGTCGCCGCGATCGTCGTCGGCTCCTGGCTGTTGCGCCGCTGGAGCCAGACCCCGAAAGGGCGCGTGGCGCTCGACCACCTGCGCCTCAAGCTGCCGGTGCTGGGACCGGTGTTCCATCGCTTCGGCATCGCCGAGCTGACGCGCTCGCTCGCCACGCTCCTCGACGGCGGCCTGCCGCTCGTCCCCTCGCTCGAGATCGCCACCGGCGCCGTGGGCAACGCCTGGCTGCGCGAGCAGCTTGCGCCGACCGTGCAGCGGGTGCGCGAGGGCAAGGCGCTGCACGCCGCGCTCGAGCAGACCGGCGTCATGGAGGACCTCGCCATCGACATGGTGAAGGTGGGTGAGACGACCGGCGCGCTCGGCACCATGCTCACCAGCGTCTCCGACTTCCTCGACCAGGAGGTGGAGATCCGCATGCAGCGCCTGCTGTCGCTCGTCGAGCCGCTGATGCTGGTGTTCATGGGCATCATCGTCGCCCTGCTGCTGATCTCCGTCTACCTGCCAATGTTCAGCGTCCTCGGACAGGTGAAATGACATGGTGACCCGCGACGAATCCATCGCCGACCGCACCGCACGCGCCGCTCAGGAGAGCGAGCAGGCGCAGGCCCTCGCCGCCCGCTACGGCCTCGAGTACGTCGACGTGGCGCACTTCCGCATCGACAACGACCTGCTGCGCTCGATCCCCTTCGACTTGATGCTGCGCTACCACTTCATCCCCGAGGGCCGCCGCGACGGCCGCCTCGCGGTGGTGCTCGCCGATCCCACCGACGTGGTCAAGCTCGACGAGCTGGAGATGTTGCTGGGCGAGACGGTGGAGCCCAAGGTGGGGGCGCGCTCGGCGATCGAGGAGATCCTGCAGAAGTCCGAGAGCGTGCAGCGCGTCCTCGACGAGGCGAGCGAGGACTTCCGCATGCAGCTGGTACAGGAGGACGAGCAGGGCGAGGAGGTGCTCTCCCTCGACAAGCTCACCGCCGACCAGAGCCCGATCATCAAGCTCGTCGACACCACCATCTTCAACGCCATCCAGCGGCGCGCCTCCGACATCCACATCGAGACCCGCGACAGCGAGGTGATCGTCAAGTACCGCATCGACGGCGTGCTCTACCAGGCGATGGAGCCGATCGACAAGCGGCACCACCAGACGATCATCAGCCGTTTGAAGGTGATGTCGGAGCTCGACATCGCCGAGAAGCGGGTGCCGCAGGACGGCCGCTTCAAGCTGCGCCTCACCCAGCGCACCATCGACTTCCGCGTCTCCATCCTGCCCACCGTCCACGGCGAGGACTGCGTCATCCGCATCCTCGACAAGGAGTCGATGAGCAAGGACTTCAAGAACCTCAAGCTCGACATCCTGGGGTTCGACGACGAGACCATGCGCAAGCTGCGCAAGTTCATCCGCGAGCCCTACGGCATGGTGCTGGTGACCGGCCCCACCGGCTCCGGCAAGACGACCTCGCTCTACGCGTGTCTGTCGGAGATCCAGTCGTCGGAAGACAAGATCATCACCATCGAGGACCCCGTCGAGTACCAGCTGCGCGGCATCTCGCAGATCCCGGTCAACGAGAAGAAGGGGCTCACCTTCGCGCGCGGCCTGCGCTCCATCCTCCGCCACGACCCCGACAAGGTGATGGTGGGCGAGATCCGCGACGAGGAGACGGCGCAGATCGCCATCCAGTCGGCGTTGACCGGCCACCTGGTGTTCACCACCGTGCACGCCAACAACGTGGTCGACGTGCTGGGCCGCTTCCTCAACATGAAGGTCGATCTCTACAACTTCGTCTCAGCCCTCAACTGTGTGCTCGCGCAGCGGCTGGTGCGCAAGATCTGTCCGCACTGCAAGCGGGCGGTGAAGGCGAGCCGGCAGCTGCTCGACGACAGCGGCCTCGACCCGGGGATGTACGGCGAGCAGACCTTCTACGAGGGCGCCGGCTGCATCGATTGCGACGGCACCGGCTTCCACGGCCGCCTCGCCGTCTCCGAGCTGCTCGACCTCTCCGACACCATCCGCGAGCTGATCCTGGCGCGCCGCCCGGGCTCGGAGATCAAGCGCGTCGCCAAGGAGGAGGGCATGATCTTCCTCCGCGAGTCGGCGCTGCAGAAGGTGTTCGAGGGCGTCACCACCCTGCGCGAGATCAACAAGGTGACCTTCGTCTAGCCGCGGGCGCGGCGGAGCGAACCAGGCATGGCCCAACCTCTCGCCATGATCGGCAGGCGTCTCCTCGGCATGGGCGCGGTGGCGGCGCCGCCGCACGTCTTCGCGCTCGACGCCGGGACGCTGCGCTACGGCCGCTTCGTGTACGCCGGAGGGGGCTGGGAGCTGCGCGAGCTGCGCCGCATCGAGCTACCGGCAGAGAGCTTCCAGCCCGGCCTGCTCGGCGGTCCGCTGCGCGAGCCGGCGCTCTTCGGCGAGAAGGTGGTGCAGCTGATCGCCGGCCTCTCGGCGCCGGTGCGCGAGGCCTCGCTGGTGCTCCCCGACGCCTGGCTGCGGCTCACCTTCGTCGAGAGCGGCGAGCTGCCGCGGGCGCCAGAGGCGCGCGAGGAAGTGGTGCGCTGGAAGGTGAAACGGCTGCTGCCGTTCCGCGTCGAGGACCTGCGGCTCGCCACCACCGAAGTGGCGCCGCTGCCGCAGCAGGGCGAGCCCAAGCGGCTGCTCGTCGCCTACGGGCTCGAAGCGCTGCTCGCACAGCTCGAGGAGGCATTTTCGAAAGCCGGAGTGTGGCTCGGCCGCATCACCAGCGAGAGCCTGGCGCTGCTGCCGGCGGTCGGCGAGACGCTCTCCGAAGCGCCGCTCGGCGCGCTTGCCGTGGTTCGCGACGGTGGCTACACTCTGCTCTTCACCCGCCGGGGCGAGCCGGTCCTCTACCGGTTCAAGTCCCTCGACGAAATCCCTTCCTCGACAGTGGAGCGCGACTTGCGCCTGACTCGCGCCTTCGTCGCCGAGCAGCTGCCCGACCTCGCCATCGCCCGCGTCGTGGTGGCGGCGGGCGACGGCAACCGCGACGGAGTGCGCGCGTGGCAGGAGTGGCTGGCGGCAGGCCTCGGCCGCGCCGGCGAGCCGCTCGAGTCGCTGCGCCTCCCCCTCGCCTCCGCGGAACGCGTCGGCTGGATGGAGGTGGCGCCGATGCTCGGCGCCGCACGCCAGGAGGTCGTTTGACGCAGGCGGCGGTCAATCTCGCCAGCCGCCCCTTCGCCAACACTCGCCCGCTGCGGCGGGTGGCGGTGGCGTTGTGGCTCGTGGGTACCGTGCTCGCCGCGGTGGCCGGCACGCTCTACTGGCGCTCGTTCTTCGGCATCGAAGGGGGCCGCGAGAAGATCGCCGCCGTCGACCGCTCGCTCGTCGTCGAGCAGCGGCGGCTCGCCGCCGCCGAGGCGGAGCTCGCGAGCATGGACCTGCAGCGCCAGAACCTGGAGGCGGCCTACCTCGAGGCGCGGCTGCGCGAGCGCACTTTCCCGTGGAGCGCCCTCTTCGAGCACCTCGCCCAGGTGCTGCCGCGCAAGGTGCGGCTGGTGAGCCTCTCGCCGCAAGCCGGCGACCCGCGCCGCGACCCCGCCAACAGCGGCGTCGCGGCCGTGCTGCGCAGCCGGCGCCCGACCTCGGTGGGCTCGAGCAGCCGCGTCTACCTGCAGATGACCGGCGTGGCCGCCAACGACGAGGCGCTCACCGACTTGCTCGACCGCCTGTTCGGGAGCGAGTGGTTCACCAACCCGTCGTTGCCGTCCGAGCGGCGCGACGAGGGGCAGATCGGCTTCTCGCTCGGCGTCACCTACCTGCCCAAGGGGCGCGCGGCGGCACGCGCCGAGGCCCTGGCGGCGCGCCGCGAGCCGTCGACGAGCCGCGCCGCCGCTTCGCCGCCGCCCGCGCCGCGGCCGACGCGTCGCTCCTCGTCTGGAGACGAGCTGTGAGCCGCGGCTTCGCCCTCTGGTGGGAGCGCCGCTGGATGTGGCTGCCGGCGGCCATCTTCGTGCTCGTCGGCATCGGTCTGCTCGCCGGTTACGAGCTCGCGCTCGCCGGCCGCGTCGGCCTGCAGGCGGGGGCGCTCGAGGCGCGCCGCCGCGAGCTCGACGAGATGACGGCGCGCCGCCGCGAGACCGAGGCGCTGCTGCTGCGCGCGCGCTCGACGCGGGCCGCTATCGACGAGCTCTACGACAAGCGGCTGGGCAGCCAGGCCGAGCGCCTGACCGCGGTGATGCTGGAGGTCAAGAAGCTGGCGCGGCAGGCGGGGCTCACCGGCATCGACGCCATCAGCTACGGCGACGAGGTGGTGCAGGAGCTGCCGCTGGTCAAGAAGTCGATCACCTTCACCGCCGCCGGCGGCTACGACCAGCTGCGCGGCTTCATCAACCTGCTCGAGCTGTCGCCGTCGTTCATGAGCCTCGACGAGATCCGCGTCAGCGGCGGCGGCGACCGCGGCGACCTGCGGTTGCAGGTGCGGCTGTCGACGATGTTCCTGACCGGCGA
Source organism: Thermoanaerobaculia bacterium (assembly GCA_035607145.1). Taxonomy (GTDB): domain Bacteria; phylum Acidobacteriota; class Thermoanaerobaculia; order Multivoradales; family JAIOJS01; genus DASYQD01. The sequence continues at coordinate 3,816 of DATNCU010000437.1, read as the reverse complement.
GTCGAATGCGCCGGCGCCGCTGCCGTCGCCGCCACCGGTGTCGTCGCCGGTGTCGTCGCCGGAGGCGGGAGGCAAGGCGTGAAGCTGGGCAGCCGCGAGAAGGGCCTGCTCATCGGCCTCGCCGGCGTGCTCGCTCTCGGCCTTGCCGTGCGCGCCACCAACCGCCGCGGGGTCGAGGTGCAGCCGGGACGGGTGAGCGCAACGCGGTCGGCGTCGGCAACGTCGGGCCCGGCGGTGCGCGAGGTCGTGGCGCTCGATCTCGGCGTGCTGCGTCCGCGCGTGGGGCGCCACGAGATCGGGCGCGACCCCTTCAACTTCCAGCCCGACCCGACGCCGCCGCCCCCACCGCCCCTGCCGCCCCCGCCGCCCCCGACGCCGACGCCCTACGTGACGCCGACGCCGCCGCCCCCGCCACCACCGCCGCCGACCAACCACTTGAAGTACCTCGGCAGCTTCGGGCCGCAGAACGCCCGCATCGCGGTCATCATGTCGGGGGCCGACATCTACAACGTGCGCGAGGGGGCGGTGCTGGAAGGCAAGTTCATCGTGCAGGAGATCGGTTTCGAGTCGGTAGCCATCGCTTTCGTAGGCTTCCCGTATGCGCCGCCGGTGCGGCTCGCGGCGGGCGGCGGGTGAGGGACGTAAGCATGCTGGAGGTCAAGAAGACGATGCGACGACTGCTGCCGCTCCTGCTCACCCCGCTGCTGTTGGCGCTTTCGGCCTGCAGCTTCGCCGAGTACCGCCGCGCCCAGCTCGCCGAGCAGAAGGGGGATTGGGACCAGGCGGTGATCTTCTACCTGGGGCTGGTGGAGAAGCAGCCCGACGACCTCACCTACCGGTCCGCCCTGATGCGGGCGAAGATCAAGGCCTCGCAGGCCCACTTCGAGACCGCCAAGAAGTTCGCCGAGGCGGGCAGCCTCGAGCGCGCGCAGTTCGAGTACCGGCAGGCGGTGGAGCTCGACTCCACCAACCAGTACGCCGCCACCGAGCTCGAGAAGGTGCGCCAGGCGATCGCCCTCAAGCAGCGCCAGGGCGGCGACCTGCGCACCGTCGAGGAGATGAAGAAGGAGGCGCAGGAGCGCAGCAAGCCGCCGTTGCTCGAGCCGCGCAGCAAGACGCCGATCTCGCTCGAGTTCCCCAACCCGGTGTCGATCAAGGACATCTACCGGGCGCTGGGCAAGGCGTTCGGCATCAACATCCTCTTCGACCCCAACTTGAAGGACCAGGAAATCGCCATCGAGCTCAAGGACGTCACCGCCCAGGACGCCCTCGAGATCCTGATGCGCGCGGCGCAGCACTTCTACAAGGTGCTCGACGCCCACACCATCCTGATCGCCGCGGACACGCCGCAGAACCGGCGCGCCTACGAGGACCTGGTCATCCAGACGTTCTTCCTCTCCAACTCCGACGTCAAGGACGTGATGACCATGCTGCGCACGCTCGTCGACGCCAAGAAGCTGGCGTCCAACGAGCGGCTCAACGCCATCATCCTGCGCGACTCGATCGACCGCGTGAAGGTGGCCGAGCGGCTGATCGAGACCAACGACAAGGCGCGCGCCGAGGTGGTGGTCGACGTCGAGCTCTTGCAGATCAACTCGCGCAAGGTGCGCGACCTCGGCACCGCGCTATCCAGCTACACCATCAGCCAGGGCTTCGCGCCCGGCCTCGACATCGACGGCGGCGAGGGCGGCGGCTCCGGCGTCCAGCTCGGCTTCGACGACCTGCGCAACCTCAACCGCAACAGCTGGGCGCTGACCATCCCCAGCTTCATCTACAACTTCGTCAAGACCAACAGCGACGCGCAGGTGCTGGCGCGGCCGCAGCTGCGCATCAGCGAGGGCGAGAAGGCGGCGCTGATCATCGGCGACAAGATTCCGATCCCGACGACGACGTTCAACACCTCCAACACCGTGGGCGGCACCATCGTGCCGATCACCTCCTTCCAGTACCAGGACGTCGGCATCAAGATCAACATCGAGCCGCGCGTGCACCACAACCTCGAGGTGACGCTCAAGCTGCACGTCGAGGTCAGCCAGCTCAACGGCAAGGTGACGCTCTCCGGCCAGGACCAGCCGATCATCGGCACCCGCCAGGTCGACACCGTCATCCGGCTCAAGGACGGCGAGACCAACTTCCTCGCCGGCCTGCTGCGCACCGACGAGACCTCGGGCAGCGAGGGCGTGCCGGGGATCTCGGAGATCCCCATCATCGGCCGGCTGTTCTCGCGCGAGACCCGCGACGCGCAGCGCACCGACGTAGTGCTGACGATGACGCCGCACATCATCCGCCGCTCCGACATCTCCGAGGGTGACCTGCTGCCGATCTGGGTGGGCACCGAGCAGAACATCACCTTCCGCAACAGCCCGCGCGTGGAGTCCGAGGTCGAGGGCGGGCCGTTCGACGAGGGCGCCGCCGCCGCCGACCGCGTGCGCGAGCTGATCCGCCAGCGCGTGCAGGAGCTGCCGCCGGGCCTCGAGGACGGGGCCGAGGAGGAGACCCCCGAATTCAACGAGGGGGGGCAGAAGCAGGAGCCGCCGCAGGGCATCGACTTGGTGCCGCCGGCGTTCCCCACCGAGACCCCCCCGCCGCCGCCGGAGGTGGAGGAGCCGGAGGAGGAGCCGCCGGGCGGCACGGCGGAGCTGCAGCCGAGCGGCGGCGACGAGGTCGCCGCGGCGGCCGCGAGCGAGACCGCCGAGCCGGTCGCCGCGGAAGACCTCGCCGAGAGCGAGCCGCACGAGGTCGCCAACTCCGATGTGAGCGCGTCCGATGTGACCGAGTCCGACGTGGCCAAGTCCGACGTGACCCAGTCCGACGTGACCCTGGCGGCAGCGGCGGTGGCCGCGCCCGCGCAGAATCCCGCCAAGGTGCGGCTGCGCCTCGTTCCCGGCGCGCTCGGCGTCACTGCCGGCGACACCTTCGAGCTGCGCATCGACGCCGACGCCAAGGTGCCGCTCTCGCACCTGCCGATGGTGCTCACCTACAACGCGCAGGTGCTGGAGGCGGTGTCGTGGGTGCGCGGGCCGCTGCTCGGCGGCGACGGCGAAGCGGAGCTGCTCGGCGCCATCGCCCGGCCGGGGCGGCTGCTGCTCGGCGCCAGCCGGCTCGGCGACCGGCCAGGCGTCAAAGGCAGCGGCACGGTGGCGGCGATCACCTTCCGGACCAAGCGCGCCGGCGACGTCACGGTGCGCCTCGAGCGCCCCAAGGCGCTGGGCCCCGCGCTCGAGGACCTGCAGCCGGTGACGGCGACCAACGCCAAGGTGCACGTGGCGCCCGCCGAGGCCGACGCGAGCGCCGGCGCCGGCGGAGAAGGACCCCATGCATAGACCAAACACCGATCGCGCGCGCCGGTGCCGGCGCGAGGGCGGGTTCACCCTCGTCGAGATGGTCGTCACCTGCGCCGTCATGGTCATTCTCGCGAGCGTCATCTTTCCGACCGCGCGGGTGACCGAGCGGCGGATGAAGGAAGCCGAGCTCAAGGCCGCGCTGCGCGACATGCGCTACGCCATCGACGACTACAAGCGTTACAGCGACGCCGGCATGATCCCCGTCGACCTCGGCACCGACGGCTACCCGAAGGAGCTCGACACCCTCGTCGACGGCGTCAACATCGTCGGCCAGGTCGACAAGAAGGCGAAGTTCCTGCGCCGCATCCCCATCGATCCGATGACCGGCAAGGCGGAGTGGGGGCTGCGCAGCTACCAGGACGAGGTCGACAGCGAAAGCTGGGGCGGCGAAAACGTTTATGACGTCTACTCGCTCTCCGGCGGCACCAGCATCGACGGCGTCTCGTACAGCAAATGGTGACGGCGATGGAAA
>DATNCU010000436.1:0-2146 GCA_035607145.1 Thermoanaerobaculia bacterium | reverse complement strand
CGGCTGGCGTGACCGCCCCGGGGGCAAACTTTTCAAGCGGCGGACCTTTTATGTTTCGGTCTTTCGGCGCCGCGGGTCGAGCGCGTCGACCAGCCCGTCGCCGAGGAAGTTGAGGCCGAGCACCGTCCAGACGATGGCGAGCCCGGGGAAGAGCGCCACGTGCGGCGCGTCGAGCAGGTGGGCGCGCCCGGCGTTGACCATGGCGCCCCACGAGGAGCCCGGCGGCGGCTGGCCGAGGCCGAGGAACGACAGACCCGCTTCGGCGAGCACGGCGCCCGCCATGCCCAGCGTCGCCTGCACGACGAGGAGCGGCAGCACGTTGGGCAGCACGTGACGGAGGACGATGCGCCGCGCGGAAATGCCGGCGGCGCGCGCGGCGAGCACGAACTCCTCCTCGCGCAGCTTGAGGACCTGTCCGCGTACCAGCCGCGCGTAGCCCACCCAGCCGATGACGGCGAGCGCCAGCACGACGTGCGAGAGCGCCGGCCCGAGCACGGCGACGAGCGCGATGGCGAGCAGGATGCCGGGGAAGGCGAGCACGACGTCGGAGAGCCGCATCAGCGTCGCGTCGACGGCGCCGCCGGCGTAGCCGGAGAGCGCGCCGATCAGCGTGCCGATCGCGCCGGCGAGCACGACGACCGCGATGCCCACGGCGAGCGAAACGCGGGCGCCGAAGAGCAACCGCGACAGCACGTCGCGGCCGAGCTCGTCGAGGCCGAGAACGTGTTCGCCACTCGGCGTCTGCAGGCGCAGCTCGAGCAGCTGCTCGTTGGGCGGGTAGGGCGCCAGCGCCGGTCCGACCAGCGCCGCGATCAGCACGAGCAGCACCATCGCGCCGCCGACGGCCAGGCTCCATCGGCGCGTCCGGCGCGGCGCCCGGCTCACCGCCGTAAGCTGCGCCACGTCCGCGGACGCCAGGACACTCGTCGCCCCCACCGCGCTCACCACTGCTCCGCGAGCAGCCGCGCCGCCGCCTCGAGCCCATCGCGATCGATGTCGTCGAATGCCGCAGGCTCGTGCGAGTCGACGTCGAGCACGGCGACCAGCTCACCGTTGCGGTCCAGCACCGGCACGACGACCTCCGACCGCGCCGCCGCGTCGCACGCGATGTGCCCCGGGAAAGCGTTGACGTCCTCGACCAGCTGCGTGCGCCGCTCGCGCGCCGCCGCGCCGCAGACGCCGCGGTCGAACGGGATCTCGAGGCAGCCGAGCGGCCCCTGGTACGGCCCGACGCGCAACAGCCGCGGCGCCACCAACCGGTAGAAGCCGGCAAAGCTCGCATACGGCAGCGCCTGGTAGACGAGGCATGCCGCGGTCGCCATCACCGCCACCGCATCGCCGTTGCAGCCCGGCAGCACGCCGGCGAGCGCTTGGTGCAGGTCGCGATAGACGGCGCGCTTGGACTCGGCGTCGAGCAGCGTGCCGCGTGGATGCGCGGGCGCGGCGAGGGCGGCGGCGTGGTCGTCCATCAGGAGCTCCTCCCGTAGCGGATGCGCGGATCGAGGACAGCGTAGACGAGGTCGGTGGCGAGGTTGACGAACAGATACGTGAAAGCGATGAGCAGCACGGAGCCCTGCAGCAGCGGGTAGTCGCGGAGGCGGATCGACTCGACGAGCAACCGTCCGACGCCGGGCCAGGCGAAGATCGTCTCGGTGAGGATGGCGCCGGTGAGCAGCGAGCCGAACTGCAATCCGAGCACGGTGACCACCGGCACCAGCGCGTTCTTGAGCGCGTGCCGCCCCACCACCGCCACCGCGGCGACGCCGCGCGCCCGCGCCGCCAGCAGGTAAGGGCGCACCAGCTCGTCGGCGAGGGCGGCGCGCACCATGCGCACCAGCAGACCGGCGATGCCGGCGCCGAGCGTGATCGCCGGCAGCACGACGCTCGCCGCGCCCTCGCGCCCCGACACCGGCAGCAGATCCCACGTGATGGCAAACAGCAGAATCAGCATCGGCCCCAGCCAGATCGACGGCACCGACACGCCGAGCAGCGCCAGCAGGCGCGCGCCGTGGTCGACGGCGCGGTCGCGGTAGAGCGCCGCGAGCACGCCGAGCGGCAACGACACCAGCAGCGCCACCAGCATGCTGACGAGCGCCAGCTGCAGCGTCGCCGGGAAGCGCTCGCCGAGGATCGCCAGCACCGGCTC
>DATNCU010000431.1:0-4768 GCA_035607145.1 Thermoanaerobaculia bacterium | reverse complement strand
CGCTGCTCTACGAGACCGAGCAGGGCAACGTGGCGGTGGTCATCCGCGGCGACCGCGAGGTCAACGAGGTGAAGTTCACCAACCTCCTCGGCGTGCAGCGGCTGGCGCTCGCCGGCGAGGCGCAGGTGGTGGCGGCGACGGGCGCGCCGGTGGGCTACGCCGGCCCGGTCGGTCTTGCCGCCGGCATCGACCTCGTCGCCGACGAGTCGGTGCGCCAGCTCGTCGACTTCGTCTGCGGCGCCAACGAGGGCGACGCGCACTACGCCGGCTGCAACTGGGGCAAGGACGCCACGCCGACGACTTGGGGCGACTTCGTGCTGGTGCGCGGCGGCGACCTCTGCCCGCGCTGCGACGGCACGCTGGAGGAGTTCCGCGGCATCGAGGTGGGGCACATCTTCAAGCTCGGCACCAAGTACTCCCAGCCCATGCAGTGCAACTTCCTCGACGCCAACGGCGAGAGCCACCCGATGGTGATGGGCTGCTACGGCCTCGGCATCGGCCGCACCGTCGCCGCCGCCATCGAGCAGAACCACGACGCCGACGGCATCGTCTGGCCGGTGCCGCTGGCGCCCTTCTCGGTGCTCCTCGTGGCGCTCAACCCCGACGATGAGAACGTGCAGCGCGTCGCCGCCGACCTCTACACCCGCCTCGGCGAGCTACGCCTGCCCGACGGCAGCGCCGTCGACGTCCTCTTCGACGACCGCGACGAGCGCCCCGGCGTCAAGTTCAAGGACGCCGACTTGATCGGCATTCCCCTGCGCATCGTCGTCGGCGCCAAGTCCCTCGCCGACGGCAAGGTCGAGCTCTCGCTGCGCCGCGACCGCCAACGCCAGCTCGTCGAGCCGAGCGAGGCGACCGAACGCGTGGCGCAGCTGCTGGCGCAGTGACGCCGAGCCTGGGCGAGCGATAGCGGCTTAGAGGGAGTGAATTCGCACCTGCGGATGCCGAGCCGCGGCGCCCGAGTCGAGGATCAGCCGTTCCGGCTCGACGATTTGTTCGGGCGACGCTGGCCTCCGCGCCGGCCATTTGCGGTCCACTCCTTGCGCACCTCCGCGAGCGTCTTCGGGTCGATAGGCCCGTGCGTGCGCTCGAGCTCCGCGAGCAGTCCGGCGAGCCGGTCACGCTGCAGCTGTTGGCGAAGGGCTTTGTTGACGTAGTCGGAGAGTACGCGGCGACCGACCACTCCACGAGCTTCCTCGATCAGTTCCTTGTCCAGCGTCAGGGAAACCCTTGTCGTGGCCATGGTCGAGTCTGCGCTGAGTAGGATTCGAGCGCCGGCGCCCGCTGCAGGTCGTTCATCGCTAAGGCAGCTCGTGCGCGATGCCTTTGAGGTAGCCGGCGAGGCGCACGCTGGCCTTGAGCAGCTGCTCGTCGACGCGGGCGATGTTGGCGTCTTGATACGCGCGGTCGATGAAGAAGAAGTCGTCGAACTGGTGCGCGTGGGGCACGGTGGTGTCCTTGAGCAGCGGCGCGTCGTAGACCGACTGCACGGCGAGGGCATGGGCTTCCTCGGCCCACTTGGCGGGGTCGCCCGCCGCCCAGGCCGCCTTCGTCGCCTCGTCGAGGGCGAGGATGCGGGCGTCGAGCGTGTTGACGTAGGCGTCGTCGTCCTTGCCGGTCTCGATGATCATGAACTTGTCCCACACGGCGTGGAGGTTCTTGTTGGAGCGCTCGCCGTTGAAGGTCTGGGTGCAGCCGCTCTGCGAGACGCGCAGGAAGCAGACGGGGCGGAAGTTGCCGCCGCGGTCGCCTGGGCGGCCGTCTTGGATGAAGCTGAGGTCTTCGGAGGTGTGCAGCGGCTGGTGGATGTCGCCGATGAAGTGGATGATGAAGCTGACGGCGTCGAGGGCCTGCTTGTTGGCGACGCCTTGCTGCTCGAGCAGCGCCTTGCGGAAGTGGGCGATGCCGCCCACCGCGCAGTCGCCCTCGGGGGCAGTCGGTTTGACGACGCACTGGGTTGCCGCGTCGTAGGCGGAGGAGCTGCGCGGGATGCTGACGAAGTGCCAGTTGTCGGCGAACTCGTAGGGCGGCGTGCGGCGCACGACGTCGGGGAAGACGGCTGCCGATTCGAGCGTCGCCGCGTGGTCGGTGGCGATCGCCTGGTAGACGATGCGGCGAACCTTGCGGGCGTCGGCGTCGCCGGCCTCGGCCTCGCGGCGGATCTGCCGCATGGCGAGGCGGGCGATGACGCGGTGACCGCCGCCGCCCCAGGCCAGTGCCGCTTCCGGAGCCAGCGCTACGACCGTCAGCAGTGCGAACGAGACTCCGAACCGCCGTGTTGCCCGAGTCATGGTGCTGCCCTCCTCCAGAACACCGCGCGCCGGCTGACCCGGCGGCGCGGAAGGTTGGCCCTCACTCCGGCGTCTCGGCCGGCTCTTCCTTGACCTCGAGCTCGACGCTCCGGATTCGGTTGAGCTCGGCGTCGGCGACGCGCAGGCGCAGCGGTCCCACCTCGACGGTGTCGCCCACCTTAGGCCGCCGTCCCAGCTCGGAGAGCACGACGCCGCCGATGGTGTCCTCGTCGCGCTCGGAGAACTCGATCTTGAGCGCGTCCTCGAGGTCCTCGACCAGCATGCGGGCGTCGACCTGGTAGCGGCCGGGGCCGATCGCCACCAGCTCCGGGCGCTCGAGGTCGAACTCGTCCTGGATCTGGCCGACGATCTCCTCGATGACGTTCTCCAGCGTGACGATGCCGGAGGTGCCGCCGTACTCGTCGAGCACCGCGGCGAGGTGGACGCGCTCGCCGCGCATGCGGCGCAGCAGCTGGTCGAGGGTGAGGGTCTCGGGCACGAAGGTGAGGGGCCGCGCGATCTCCTCGAGCGAGCGCGGTGCCGCTTCCAGCCGGAAGAGGTCCTTGATGTGGACGAGGCCGATCGCCTGGTCGAGGTTGCCGCGGCAGAGCGGGAAGCGGGTGTGTCCCGAGCTGCGGGCGAGGCGCAGGTTTTCCTCCACGCTCTTCGTCGTCGACAGGTAGACAACGTCGCCGCGCGGCACCATGATCTGCCGCGCCACGCGGTGCGACAGCTCGAAGACGTTGTCGAGCAGCTCGCGCTTCTGCTGCGACAGCTCCTCCTCGGTGCTGGCGAGGAGCAGGCGCAGCTCCTCCTCGCTGTGGCCGAGCTCGCCCTCGGTCACCGGCTCGACGCCGAAGAGCTGCAGCAGGCCGTTGGCCGCCTTGTTGAGCAGCCAGATGGCGGGGTAGGTGGCGCGGTAGAAGGCGTGCAGCGGCAGCACGATCCACAGCGAGGCCTCGAACGGCTTGCGGATGGCGAGCGTCTTCGGCGCCTGCTCGCCAACGACGATGTGCAGGATCATGATGATGAGGAAGGCGGCGGTGGCGGCGATCGAGTGCACCAGCACCTCGCCGGCGCCGACCCTGGTGAGCAGCGGCCGCAGCAGCCAGGCGAAGGCGGGCTCGCCCACCCAGCCGAGGGCGAGGCTCGCCAGCGTGATGCCGAGCTGGCTCGCCGAGAGGTAGGCGTCGAGGTGCGCGAGCATGTGCTGCAGCAGGCGCACGCGCAGGCCGGGCTCGGCCTCCTCGAGCTGCGTCGGGCGCAGCTTGACGAGCGCGAACTCGGCGGCGACGAAGAAGCCGTTGAGCAGCACCAGCAGCACGCCGAGCAGCAGGCCGGCCCACGGCGCCAGCGTCACGCTCTCGCCGGCGGGCGGACCGGCGGCGGCGAGCAGCCAGGCAACGTTCATCGCGCGGGAGCGGGGGTGGACGGAGTGAGGCCCCGTTCGACGGCGTCAGCGCGTCGCACGGAGAGGGGCGGAGGCTGTTCGCTCAAGGCGGCGGGAGTTTAACACCCGCCTCCATGGCGGCCTGCCGCAGCAGCGACGGAGCGAGCCCGCCGGGACCGCCCACCAGCTCGCCCCAGCGGTAGACCTTGCCGCCCTGCATGACCAGCGACGGCGCGGCGAGCGCGGCGACGTCCTTCAACGGATCGCCCGGCACCGCGATGACGTCGGCAAGCTGGTCCGCCTCCAAGCTGCCGCGGTCGTCGACGCCGAGCAGCGCGGCGGCACCCGTGGTGGCGGTGCGGATGGCCTCGAGCGGCGTCATGCCGGCCGCGACGAGCACCGCGAAGTCGCAGGCGTTGTTGCCGTGCGGGTAGACGCCGGCGTCGGTGCCGTAGGCGATGGGCAGCCGCGAGCGAATGGCGAGGCGCAGGCTCTCGCGCGCTTGCGCGGTGATCTGCGCTGCCTTGTTGCGCACGTGCGGATCCATCGAGGCGACGTCGAGCTCGCCGGTGGAGTTGACCCACGCCGTCGGCACGAGCCAGGTGCCGTGCTGCTTCATCAACCGCACCGCGTCGTCGTCGATCTGCGAGCCGTGCTCGATCGAGTCGACGCCGGCGCGGACGGCGGCGAGGATCCCGTCGCGGCCGTGGGCGTGCGCGGCGACCTTGACGCGGTTGCGGTGCGCCTCCTCGACGATGGTGCGCAGCTCCTCGTCGGAGAACTGCCGCGCGTCGGCGGTGGCCTCGGGGCCGAGCACGCCCGCCGTGGCGGTGAGCTTGATGGTGCGGGCGCCGTGCTTGAGCTGGTAGCGCACGGCCTTGAGCAGCGCCTCGGGGCCGTCGCCGATGCCCTGCTCGGGACCGGTCTCGAAGACGCCGGGCGGCCAGCCGATGTCGTCGCCGTGGCCGCCGGTCATGCTGATCTGGTAGCCGGAGGGGATGATGCGCGGCCCCACCGCCTGGCCGGCGGCGACGGCGCGGTCGAGCGCCGCGTCGATGAAGAACCAGGCGCCCGCCTCGCGCACGGT
>DATNCU010000416.1:0-2912 GCA_035607145.1 Thermoanaerobaculia bacterium | reverse complement strand
TTCAAGGAGTGGGGCTACGAGGTCGCCGCGGAGCGCTTCGGCCCGCGCACGATCACCGAGGAGGCGGTGTTCGCCGAGCACGGTGGACGCGCGCCGTCGGGACGCGTCGTGATCAAGGACCGGATCGCCGACTCGATGTTCCAGCAGGTGCTGCTGCGCCCGGAGGAGTACGACGTCATCGCCACCGCCAACTTGAACGGCGACTACCTGAGCGATGCGCTGGCGGCGCAGGTCGGCGGCCTCGGCATGGCGCCGGGCAGCAACGAGGGCGACGGCTTCGCCATGTTCGAGGCCACCCACGGCACGGCGCCCAAGTATGCCAACCAGGACAAGGTGAACCCCGGCTCGCTGATCCTCTCCGGCGTGATGATGCTCAACTGGCTGGGCTGGCGCGACGCCGCGGCCGCCGTCGAGCGTGCGCTCGCCCGTACCATCGAGCAGAAGCGCGTCACCTACGACCTCGAGCGGCAGACGCAGGGCGCCACCCTGCTCAAGACCTCGCAGTTCGCCGAGGCCATCGTCGGCAATCTCTGACGCAGGTCGAGAACCTGTAGCCGTCTCGTTCGTAGAGGGTAGGGGACCGCCACCGCACCCCGAGCCCGATCGAGCCTGATGCGCGCCCGCCAGCTGCTCCTCTGGATCGCCCTCGCCGTGGCCGCCGGCGTGGCCATCGTCTGGCTGCTGCCGCGCGCCTTTCCGCTGCTCCCACGTGGCTACGCGACCGACGCCCGCGAGGCGCGCGCGATCGCGCTCGCCCGCATCCCCGAGCTCGGACCGGTGCCGCCGCGGCCGCTGATCTCGGTGGCGTGGACCGGCGACAACGAGATCGAGCGCGCCGCGTTGCAGACCGGCGACGCCGCCCGGCGCGCCATCGCCGGCACGCCGCTCGAAGAGGCGCTCTACGGCTGGATCGTGCGCGTCTTCCCGCCGGGCGCCAACGCCGGCGAGTGGGAGTACGAGGTGCGCGTGTCGCGGCGCGGCGAGGTGACCAGCCTGCAGCGCAAGCTGCCCGAGAACGCGCCGGCCGGCAAGCTCACGGCCGACCAGGCCCACGAGCGAGCGCGCGCGCAGCTCGCCGAGGCTGGCTTCGACCTCTCCCAGTACGGCGACCCCGAGCTGCGCACCGACGAGCGCGCCAAGCGCACCGACACCGTGCTCCACTTCCCGGCCCGCCGGCAGCTGCTCGGCCCGACGCTGCGGCATGGCCTCGAGGTGCGCTTCCTCGGCGACCAACCCGGCGGCTATCAGGTGTGGACCGAGGAGGTGGACCGCCAGGCGGGAGAACAGCTGGTCGGGCCTTACTTCCTGCTCTTCTTCGCCACCCAGATCGCCGGCTTTCTGCTCCTGCTCGGTCTCGGCGTCCTCTTCGCCCGCAAGTACCACGCCGGCGAGGTGGGCGTGCGGCGGGGCGTGCAGATCTTCCTGCTGGTGCTGGTCGCCGGCATCGCGTACCTCCTCTGCTACGCCGTGCCCTCGGTGGAAGGGGTGATGATCGGCCCCACCTCGCGCCGGCTCACCACCTGGATCGTGGTGCTGATCCGCACCGTGTTCGGGGTGCTGCCCATCGCGGCGCTCGGCTTCCTCGCCTGGACGGTGGGCGAGTCGTGGGCCCGCGAGCGGTGGGGGGCGAAGCTGGCGGCGTTCGACGCGCTCTTCAAGGGAGACTGGCGGAACGCCACGGTGGCGCGCAGCAGCCTGCGCGGCGTTGCCCTCGGCCTGGCGCTGCTCGCCCTGCTGCTCGGCGTCTCAGTGCCGTTGCAGCGGCTGGGCGCCTGGCCGCTGGGGTCGCTGCTCGTGCAGTTGGGATTCGGCTCGGCGGGGTGGCTGGGCATCGGACAGCTGCTGCGCCTGATCTGCTACCAGCTGCCGATGCTGCTCATCGCCTGCCTGTTCTTCAGCACGTTGGCGTCGCGCAAGATGCCGCCGGCGCTCGCCGCCGTCGCCTCGGCCGTGGGCGCGGCCCTGGTGGCGCTGCCGCCCTTCATGCCACTGCCGATCACCGCCGGGGCGCCGGTCTGGCTGCTGGCGGTGGCCGTGCCGGTGCTCGTCTTCTGGGCTTGCGACCTGCTCTCGGCCCTGCTCTGCGGGCTGGTCTCTGCGGCGGTGGCCAACTGCCTGCCGCTGCTGCTCGCCCAGGACGCCGGCATGCAGCTGCAAGGCTGGCTACCGCTCGTCGCCCTCGCGCTGCCGCTGCTCTTGAGCCTCCGCCACCTGCACGGCGGTCGCGAGTTCGTCTACCGCTGGGAAGACGTGCCGCCGCACGTGCGCCGCATCGCCGAGCGCGAGCGCCAGCGCGTCGAGCTGGAGACGGCGCGCGAGATCCAGAGCTCGATCCTGCCGGTGCTGCCGCCGCAGCTCAACGGCGTCGAGCTCGCCCACGCCTACCAGCCGGCCACCGAGGTCGGCGGCGACTTCTACGACGTGCTGGCACTCGACGACGGCCGCGTGGCGCTGGCGGTGGGCGACGTCGCCGGCCACGGCGTCAGCAGCGGCCTGGTGATGTCGATGGTGCGCTCGGCGCTGGCCGTGCAGGTGACCTTCGACCCGCAGGTCGAGTCGGTGTTCCACACCCTCAACCGGATGGTCTTCCAGAGCGCGCGCAAGCGGCTGCTCACCACGCTCACCTACGCGCTGCTGGATCCGGTTCGCCGCGAGCTCGTCTACGCGAGCGCCGGCCACGTCTTCCCGTATCGCATCACCCGCGACGGCCGCGTCTACGAGCTCGAGGCGGGCTCCTACCCGCTCGGCGTGCGCGTCGACGCCATGCTGCCGGTGCGCAGCGAGCGCCTGGAAGCCGGCGACACCGTCGTGCTGCTCTCCGACGGCGTCGTCGAGGCGCACCGCGAGAACAACGAAGAGCCCTTCGGCTTCGGCCGGCTCTCCGAGAGCCTCTCCCGCCACGCCCCCGCCGG
>DATNCU010000414.1:0-5410 GCA_035607145.1 Thermoanaerobaculia bacterium | reverse complement strand
TTCGGACCCGACGGTCTGCGCTCGACGGGCGCGCGCCTGTCGTGGCTGGTGCCCACGAACTTCTACTCGGAAGCGTTCCTCACCGTGCAGAACAGTCAGGGCGAGACGGCGACCAGCTTCCGCAGCACGCCGGGCGAGACGCTCTTCGGCCGCGACATCCAGAGCCGCGACGTGAGCGGCCTCGAGGAGCTGCTCGTCGTGCCGCGCTACGCGCTCTCCTTCGATCTCAGCGACACCAAGACGGTGGTGCTCGGCGCCTCGGCCGCGTTCGGCCCCAACGGCACCGGCGAGAACGGCCGCACGCGGATCTACGGCCTCGATGGCTTCTGGAAGTGGAAGCCGACCAACGCGTTCAACGGCTTCCCCTTCGTCAAGGTCCAGGGCGAGGTGATGCGGCGCAACGTCTCGGTGGCGGCGGTGGAGGAGCAGTCGTTGCCTGCCGCGAGCTTCAGCGACTGGGGCAGCTACCTGCAGTTGAGCTGGGGCTATCGCCCTGGCCACATCGTCGGGCTGCGGCTGGACCGCGTTGCCGGCGACCAGGGCGACCCGGTCGATCCGACGCTCGCGCCGCGGTGGCGGCTGTCGCCGGCGCTGACCTGGTTCCCGACCGAGTTCTCCAAGCTGCGCTTGCAGTACAACTTCGATCGCTCGGACCTGTTCCCCCAAGACGAACACTCTCTCTGGCTGCAGCTCGAGTTCCTGCTCGGCGCGCACGCCGCTCACAAGTTCTAGAGGACCCACTGCCATGAAGCTCAAGCTCGCGCTCTGCAGCCTCGCCCTCCTCGCCGCCGCCTGGCCCGCCGACGCCGCCTTGAAAGTGGTGGCGACCACCTCGGAGTACGGCGCTCTCGCCGGCCAGCTCGGCGGCCCGCGCGTCTCGGTGACGACCATCGCCAAGCCCACCGAGGACCCGCATTTCGTCGACGCCCGACCCAGCCAGATCGTTGCCTTGAACCGCGCCGACGTGCTCATCGAAGGCGGCGCCGAGCTCGAGGTCGGTTGGCTGCCGCCGCTGCTCGAGGGGGCGCGCAACGGCAAGATCCTTGCCGGCGGGCGGGGGCGGGTGGTCGCCTCCGAAGGCGTCCAGCTCGTCGACGTTCCCGCCGCCGCCGATCGCTCGCAGGGCGACACGCACCTCGCGGGCAACCCGCATTTCATGCTCGATCCGGCGAACGCCAGGATCGTTGCTGCGCACATCGTCCGCGTCTTCAGCGCTCTCGATCCACCGGGCGCGACGGCGTACCAGGCCAACCTCGCGCAGCTCGACGCCGGGCTGCAGGCCAAGATGAAGGAATGGACGGCGGCCCTCAAGCCGTTCGCCGGCCGCCCGATCGTCACCTATCACCCGACTTGGCGCTACTTCGCCCGCCGGTTCGGCCTCGTCAGTGACACCTATCTCGAGCCCAAGCCCGGCATTCCGCCTTCGCCGCCGCACCTCGCCGAGGTAATGCAGAAGATGAAGGCGCAGAAGATCCACGTGCTGCTCGTCGAGCCTTATCAGCCGCGCAAGACGGCGGAGGCGGTGGCGATGCGGACCGACGCCGTGGTGGTCGACGTCTGCCAGTTCCCCGGCGGGCTGCCGGGAACCGACAGCTATCTCTCGCTGATCGACGTCGACGTCAGGCGCATCGCGCAGGCGTTGGCGGCGAATCCCTAGGAGGCATGCCGTGGCGCTGTTCACACTCTGGCTCTGGCCGCTCGTCGCCCTGGTGGTGCTGCCGGCCGCATTGGTCTACTTCGGTCTGCACGTGGTGGGTCGCGGGATCATCTTCGTCGACCTCGCGCTCGCCCAGATCGCCGCGTTGGGCATCGCCACCGCCGTGCTGCTCGGCGCCGACGCCGAGCACGGCACCATGCCCTACGTGCTGGCGATCGGCTTCACCATCGCCGGCGCGGCGCTCTTCTCGCTGACGCGTTTCCGGCACCCGCGGGTGCCGCACGAGGCGATCATCGGCATCATCTACATCGTCGCCGCGGCGGCGGCGACGATCGTGCTGAGCCGCACCGCGGCGGGGGACGAGGAGATCAAGAACCTCCTCGTCGGCAACATCCTGCTGGTGTCGCGGGGGGAGGTGATCCGCACCGCCGTGCTCTACCTCGCCGTCGGCGCCTTCCACTTCGCTCTGCGCCGCCGGTTCCACTTGATCTCGTTCGAGCCGGACGAGGCCGAGCGCCTGGGGATGAACGTGCGGCTCTGGGACTTCCTCTTCTACGCCACCTTCGGTCTTGTGGTCACCAGCTTCGTGCGCATCGCCGGCGTCTACCTGGTCTTCTCGTACCTCATCGTGCCGGCGGTCTGCGGGGCGTTGCTCTCGGCGCGCGCCGCGGTACGCCTGGGGATCGGCTGGGCGGTGGCGCTCACCGCCGGCGTCACGGGCCTGCTGCTGTCGACGGAGTGGCAGAGCATGGACCTGCCGACCGGGCCGACGATCGTCTGTACGTTCGGGCTGCTGCTGATCTTGAGCGGAGCGTTGGCCTTCGCGCGCACGCGGGAGAAGGCGGCGTAGGTCTCAGCGGGGCGGCTGGAAGTCGAAGGTGATCGGCAGCCACGACTCGGCGGGCGCGCCGCCGCGCCGCGCGGCCAGGTAGGTGCTGCGCTGCGCCACGCGGCGGGCTTCGGCGACGAGGAGCGGGTGAGCGGTGCTGCCCGGCTGAACGCGGGTGTCGAGCGGCTTGCCGTCGGCGCCGACGAGCACCACGATGTTGACGACCGCGCGCCGGCGCGGGGCGCCGCTCGGGAAGGTCACGGGGGCTCGTTGCACGAGCGTGGCGTTGTGGTCGGCAAGCGGGAGCGCCGCGCTCGCGCTCGGCTGCGCTCCCACATCGATGGGAGAGCTGGCGACCGATGCCGCGGCCGCTGGTGTGGGAGTCGGTGCCGCCGCTTCGGTGCCTGCCTGCCGCGTCCACAGCCAGCGGGCGAGCAGCACGACGATGAGCAGTAGCACGACGCCGCCGACGACGAGCAGCAGCAAGCGCGTGCGCGCCGCGGAGGCCTGGGCGTCTTCGGCTGCCGCGGCGAAGAGCGGCGCCGGTCCGGAGCCGGGAGGCGTGTCGGGCGACGAGGGTCCGCGTGCGTGTCGGCGCGGCCAGAAGACGCCCGACGCCGGTGCGGGGTTCGCGGGCGGCGCGGATGCGGCTCCGCCGGGAGGTACGGTGGAGCCGCCAACCGCGCGCTCACGCGCTCCAGCTTCGCCGGCCCCGTGCCGCAGACCCTCTGCCTCGATGCGCTGCTGCGCCGCCGCCACTGCGAGGCTGCCGACCCCGACCGTGCTGGCGTCGACGCTCACCGGACGCACCACGACACCAGGCGCCGGCGCCGACGACCGCGCCAGCGCGATGCGGCGCCGCAGGTCGCGCAGCGGCTGGTGCGAGCCCAGCCGCGCCTGCGCCGCTGCCACCACCGCCTCGGCGTTGTCGACGTCGCCGCGCAGCAGCAGCGCCTCGGCCTCTCCCACCGCCTTGTGCAGCGATGCGCGGCGCGCGTTGGTCTCGTCGGCGGCCTCGGCGCGCTGTCGCTCGCGCTCGGCGAGCTCGGCGCGCCAGTCCGCCCGCAGGCGCAGCGCGTCGGCGTGGCCGGGTGCGAGCACCAACAGCGCGTCGATCATCTGCAGCGCCGCCTGCGGCTCGCCCTGCTGCCACTTCGCCGCCGCCTGCGCGAGCGAGCGGTCGGCGCGCGCTTTGGCGAGCTCGCGGCGCACCGCAGCCACTTCGGCCCCGGCCTTGTGGGGAATGGTGGCGAGCTCGCGCTCGGCGGCTTCGAGGTCGCCCTTCGCGAGGAGCTCGCGCGCGCGACGCGCGTGCTCCGCGGCGCCGGCGCCGGCGAGCGCCTCTTGCACCTCGCCCAGCAGGCTGCCGCTCTCGGGCGGCTGGATGCGGCGCGCGGCGGTCAACGCGGCCTCGAAGCGTTCGTTCGCGGAGCGGGCCTGCGGAGGCGTTGGCGCCGGTGCGGGCGCGGAAGGCGGCGCGGCGGCGGCGGCGGGACGCTGCGGAGGTGGTGGCGGCGCAGGGCGGGCGGCGGGGGCTCCCGGGGCCGCGAGCGTCGGCGGTTGCGGCGGCGTGGCCACCGGCCGGCCCTGCGGCGTCGGCGGCCGCAGGCTCGCACCACCCGCCGCTGCGGACGGCGTCGACGCGGGATGCGGCGCCGTCACCTCCTCGCCGCGCCCCGGCCGCTGCAGCTCGGCGAGCACCGCTTCGAGCTCCGGGATCACTTCGCCGAAGTGGGCGTAGCGCTGCTGCGGGTCCTTCGCCAGGCAGCGGCGCACCACCTCGTCGAGGGCCGGCGGGCACGACGGCCAGTGGTTCGCGAGCGGCTCCGCCTCGCGTTGCAGCAGCTCCCAGAACAGTGCGGAGATCGTCTTGCCGCCGAACGGCCGCTTGTAGGTGAGCAGCTCGTAGGCGGTGACGCCGAACGAGAAGACGTCGGCGCGGTGGTCGACCGCGGTGCCGCGGATCTGCTCGGGCGGCAGGTAGGCGGCGGTGCCGAGCGTCATGCCGGTGCGCGTCAAGTGACTCGTCACGTTGGAGAGCTTGGCGATGCCGAAGTCCATGATCTTCACCGTGCCGTCGGCGGTGATCCGGATGTTGGCCGGCTTGACGTCGCGGTGGATGACGCCGTGACGATGCGCGTGCTCGAGCCCGCGGGCAGCCTGCGCCAGGATGTCGACGCGCTGCGCCGGCGGCAGCGGCTCGCGGCGCGCGACGACGCGGTCGAGGTCCTCGCCGGTGAGGTATTCCTGCACCAGGTAAGGAACGCCGTCCTGGATGCCGAAGTCGTGGACGGTGACGATGTTGCGGTGCTGCAGGTTGCCGGCGATCTCCGCCTCGCGGAAGAAGCGGTCGCGGATCTCCGGCTCCTCGGAGCTGCAGGTCTTGATCGCCACCCGCCGCTTGAGGAAGGGGTCGCGCCCCTCGTAGACGACGCCGAACCCGCCGGTGCCGATCTGGCCGACGATGGCGTACTTGCCGATCTGATTCATGGGGATGTCGAGGCAAATCCTAGCAGCCAACGGAGTTGGCCGCTACGCACCAGGGCGAGCCAGCGGCTCTACGCGCTCTCTTCGCGCAGCAGGATGCGCACGCCGTCGGGGTCGTGCGTCTCGAACGTGAGCCCGCCGTCGGCGCTCTTGCGCAGGCCGCCGGGGACGTTCTTGTCGCGGAAGAGCAGCTCCTCGTAGGCACGCTCGGCGGAGGGCACGATCCACGACAGCACCAGCTTGTGCTGCGGGCCTGCGTAGTCGAAGTCCTCGTCCCAGCCGTGGGAGTCGCGCGGGCGGCCGATCACCTCGACGGCGCCGCTGCCGGCCTGGTAGAGCGCGCCGCGCCCCTCCTCGTCATCCCAGCTCTGCAGCCGCGGCAGCGCCAGCACCTCGCCGTAGAAGTTGCAGGTGCGGTCGAAGTTCTTGGCCTTGAG
>DATNCU010000411.1:0-3795 GCA_035607145.1 Thermoanaerobaculia bacterium | reverse complement strand
CCTGCTCGCCCGCACCGGCGGCGAGCCGATGATGCTGGCGCGGCCGGTGCGCGCCATGGTCAACGGCATCGATCCCAACCAGCCGCTCTACTTCGTGCGCTCGCTCGAAGAGGCGATCCACCAGCAGACGTGGTTCTACCGCGTCTTCGGCACGCTCTTCATGGTGTTCGGGGCGGTGGCGCTGCTGCTCGCGGCGGTCGGGCTCTACGGCGTGATGTCGTTCTCCGTCGGCCGGCGGCGCCAGGAAGTCGGCGTCCGCATGGCACTCGGCGCCGAGGCGGCGCAGGTGGTGCGCCTGATCTTCCGCCAGGGCGCGCGGCAGATCCTCGTCGGGCTCGGCATCGGCCTCGCCATCGCGCCGCTGCTCTCGCACTTCCTGCGCATGGCACTCTTCGGCGTCAGCCCCTGGGACCCCACGACCTTCGTGCTCATCGTGACGGTGCTCGCGGCAACCGGCGCGGTGGCGTGCCTGGTGCCGGCGCGGAGGGCAGCGGCGGTGTCGCCGGTGGTGGCGCTGCGCGGGCGGTGAGGCCGACAAGCGCCCGGCGGGCTACGCCGAGGCGCTGACCATCCAGCAGGCAGCGGTCGTGCGGACGACCTCTCCGTGCACGTACGGCTCGAACGCGGCGCGGACCGTCTCGACGACCGGGGCGCGCGTCGGCTCGTCGAGCTCGGGGAAGACGGAGCCGACGGGACCGAGCCGCGTTACGTAACGGACCAGCTCGCTCGCAGGCAGCGTACACGTGACGTCGAGCGGGCGCACGTCGATGGCGGCCCAGCCGCTCTCCTCCAGGATGCGGCGCACGCGGCTCTCGTCCGCGAACGCGAACTGACCCGGTCCGTCCGGCGGTCGAGGAGGGAGGTTCGGCAGCAGCGGCGCCGCCGCGCGCTCGGCCGTGGTCATGAACGGGTTCTCCGCCGCGCTCCGCCAGGCAATGAACCGCAGGGCGGCACCTGCCGCGGCGGCGCGCTCGAGGTTCGTGAAGGCGCGGACGGGGTCGTCGAAGAACATGACGCCGAACCGGGAGATCACCATGTCGAAGCTCCCGGGCTCGAAGGCGTGCTCCTGTGCGTCGGCGCAAAGGAAATCTGCCGCCGCGCCCTCCCGCTGGGCGCGGAGCCGGGCGGCGTCGACGAGCGGCGCCGAGATGTCGATGCCGGTGCAGCGGCCCGCCTCGCCGAGCAGCCGCGCGACGGCGAGAGTGGTGTCGCCCGCTCCGCAGCCGACGTCGAGCACCCGGCGCGCGGAAACGGCGGCGACCTCCGCGACGAGCAGCTCCCGGAATGGCTCGAGCATGCCGTCGAGCAGCGCCTGCTCGTCGACCCAGGCACGGCCGGCGACGCCGTTCCAGAGCGCCGCCTGCTCGCTGTTGGTCTCGGAAGTGGTGTCCATGGCGTGGCAGGACCGGCCTCACGCCGCGCGGTCGTGGTCCTGCATCGGATAGCGGCGAGGGTAGCAGCCGAACAGGGCGGCGACCACCAGCGCGAAGCCGGCGCCTCGTAGGCGGCGCCCTCGTAGGCTCCGACCTTGCCGGCGTTCGGCTCTACCGCGGCATGCGTGGCTATACTCTGCGGCGAGCGGTAAGAGCATGTCGCTGGCTGTCAAGACCGACCCCACACCACTACGCGCTGACGAACAGGGCGTGGTGAGAGTTGGCGGCACTCGAGTCACGCTAGAGCAAGTCGTAGGGGCTTTCCGCGAGGGCGCCACGGCCGAGGAGATCGCGCTGCGCTTCTCGAGCCTCGACCTCGCCGACGTTTACGCCGCTGTCGCGTACTACCTCAATCACCGCGAGGCAGTCGATCGGTACGTCGGTGAGCAGGCGGTGCTGGCCGAGGACCAGCGCCAGAGACACGCGCAGCCGCTCGACGCGGGAGCACTGCGGGAACGTCTGCAGGCGCGGCGCCGTCAAGTCTGAGCTCCTCGTGCTGCGCCTCGCGGCCGACGAGAACGTCGACGGCCGCGTGCTGCGCGGCCTGTTGCTGAGACTTCGGGACCTCGACGTCGTACGGGCGCAAGACGCCGGCCTATCGGGCGCAAGCGACCCGCAAGTTCTCGCTTGGGCAGCCGTGGAGCAACGCTTGCTGCTCTCTCACGACGTCCGGACGATGACGGCTTTCGCGGCCGAGCGGATCGCCAGGGGCGAGGCGATGACAGGACTCGTCATATTGCCTCAGACCGAGGCGATCGGTCTCGTCCTCGACGCTCTCGAAGAGCTGATTACCAGCCAGCAAGCGGATGCAGTGCGCGGCCAGATCCTCTACCTGAAACTCTGACCACTCGGCGGAGCAGGCCGGGTGCCGATCACGTGCGAAGGATTCTAGTGCCGCCTTCGAAGGGAGCTCGGGCGCTCAGCGCGCTCGTCAGCTCCTCATTTCGCGTAGAGGTCGATCACCCGCTCGACCGCCCGCCGGCAGACGGCGCAGAACGGCACGCGGTCGCGGGTGAACATGATGCAGTCGACCTGCGGGCGGAAGTAGCCCTTGGCCTCGTAGTTGGCGCCCTCGAAGGCGCCGACCTTGCCGGCGTAGGGCTCGGCGGCGAAGCGCGCCTCCTCTTCGTCGCGCTGGCGGCGGAAGAGGGCATCCATCTCGCTCTCCGGCCGGCGGTCGGCGCGGATCTTCCGCCGCTCGGTTTGGATCTCGCGCGAGCGCTTTTCGAACGCCTCCTTGCCCCACGGCGTCGGCAGCGGCGTGCTCGGCGCGACGAGGTCGCGCCACTTGAGCTTCGCGGGATCGAGCAGCGCGGTGACGTTGGGCTCCCAGGGCTCGGTGCGGTCGGCGGCCGGCTCGTAGGCGACGTCGGAGGTGTAGTACTCGTCGGCGAGCGCCGCCATGTGGTGGCCGAACTCGTGGACGAAGACGTAGGGCGACCACTCGCTGTCGGCGGCGACGGTGGCGAACTGCCCGAAGATGCCGCCGCCGCCGTAGGTGTTCGAGTTGGTCATGATCTCGACGAACTCGTAGGGCGCCTGCGACGCGATGTCGCGGAACGCCCGGTTGTCGAAGGTGAGGATGTAGCGCTCGGAGCGGAAGGCGTCATAGGTCGCGCCCACCGGCGAGCGCCGGTAGATGCCGGTCGACGGCCGCGAGACCCCCGACTCCGCCGCCGGCGGGCAGAGGCCCCAGACGTTGAAGTCGGCGCGCCGCGAGGCGAACGGCTCGACGGCGAAGAGGAGGCCCATCAACCGCTTCGCGTCGCCCTCGCACTTGCCACGTTCGGCGGCGGTGTAGCCGTCGCCGAGGATCAGCAGGTCGACCTTGTCTGCGGGCTCGCCTGAGCGCTGCAGCGACAGCACCGCACCGGCGGTGGGCGGCGCGGCGCGGTCGACCAGCATGTCGGCGGGGTCGATCACCGTCGACCAGACCTCGCGGAAGTCGTTGGCCTTGTCGCGCTTCTTGATCACCACCTGCACCGGCGCGGCGGGCGCCGGGAAGCGCAGCGACTCGCCGAAGGCGCCGTCGGCGGTCGCCGCCTCGCCGGTCGTCTCCCATTCGCCGTAGATCGAGGAGAAGCCGCGCGAGTAGACGACGCGGTGCGAGGCGCGGTCGATGACCTCGAAGAAGTACTTGCCGAGGTTGGTGTCGTCGATCGTCTTGGCCGGGTCGCCGGGCCACGGGAGCGGCTCGAGCACCACGCGCTCGAGCGCGAAGTGCTCCTCGTGGGCGTTGCCGGAGTGCAGGTAGTCGACGCGCAGCGTGCGCGGCGGCGCCGCGGTGCCTGCGGGCGGCGACGCGGCCGCGCCGAGAACGGCGAGCGCGAGCGTCGAGAGCAGAAGCGCGAAGCGGCGGCGA
>DATNCU010000410.1:0-4163 GCA_035607145.1 Thermoanaerobaculia bacterium | reverse complement strand
GTGGTGCGCAACGCCAACGCGTTCCTCGCCAGCGCGGTTCACGTGGTGGGGGAGCGGCGGTGGAACCGGCGCGGCGCGATGATGACCGAGGTCTATCAGCACGTGCACCTCCACGCGACTGTCGACGAGCTCGCGGCCTGGGCGGCGGGAGAGGGACTGCCGCTCGTCGGCGTCGACAATCTTCCCGGCGCGGAGCCCATCGACCGTGCGCCGCTGCCGCGCGCCTGCGTGCTGCTCTTCGGGCAGGAGGGCGAAGGGCTCTCGGTGGCGGCGCGGGCGGCGGTGTCGTCGCTGCTGTCGATCCCGCAATGGGGCTCGACGCGCTCGATCAACGCCGGCGCGGCCTCGGCGGTGGCCATGTACGAGTGGTGCCGTCGCCACGCGGCGACGGTCGAGAACGCGCGGGAGCGAGGGGGCCCCCCCTGCCCCTAGAGGGGCAGGGGGACGGGGGATAGGGTGGAACGCAACCCAGGAGACGTGTTCTGTAGCGAGGCCGCACGAGCGGAGCGGGCGCCGCTCGCGGGGACCGCGACGCGCGCCGACGCCTGGCTGCTCGTGGAGCACTACGGAGCCTGGGGCGCGCGGGCGGTGGAGCAGAACGACCTGCCGGCCGCGGTACAGGAGTGGATGCAGGCGCAGGCCGCGGCTTTGAAGCCGGTCGTCGGCAAGGTGCGGCCGTTGCTCGTCCGCCGGGACGAGGGGCGGTCGCGAACGACGTTCGCCTGCTTCCTCGCGATCGCGCGCGAGGACCGCCGAGAGCTCTACCGGCTCGACGTCCAGGGGCACCTGGATCTGGCGGGGCTCGATCTCGCGGCGCTGCTCGCCGGCGGCGAGCTCGAGGATGCGCGCCAGGACCACGGCCTCCTGCTTGTCTGCGGCAATGGTCGCCGCGACCGCTGCTGTGCCCGCCTCGGCGTCGCGACTTGGCGGGCGCTTGCCGTGGAGGTCGGCGAGGAGGCTTGGCTCTCCACCCACCAGGGCGGCCACCGCTACGCGGCCGCCGGGCTGTCGCTGCCCGAGGGCATCGCTTACGGCTACCTGACGACGGCGGAGATCGAGCCGCTGCTCGCGGCGCGCGGGCGCGGCGAGATCCACCTGCCCTGCTTTCGGGGCCGCACCTTCCACGACGCGCCGGTGCAGGCGGCCGACGCCATGCTGCGGGCCGGGCGACACGAAGCGGCGCTCGATCCCTGGCGCCTCGCGGAAGCGGTCGAGGCGACGCCCGGCGAGTGGCGCGTCACCTTTGCGGCGCCGACAGCCCGGCACGCGGTGCGGCTCCGACGCGAGTCGGAGGAAGCGCTGGTGAGCTGCTCGCCGGCCAAGCGCAAGACCATCGACCGCTTCACCCTCATCGACATCGACAGCGAGAACACAGCATGAGCGTTCCCTTCACCCAGGTCGATGCCTTCACCAGCGAGCCCTTCCGCGGCAACCCGGCCGCGGTCGTGGTGCTCGATGCCTGGCCGCAGGCCGCGTGGATGCAGAGCGTTGCCGCGGAGATGAACAAGCCGGCCACCGCGTTCGTGGTGCGGCAGGACGGCGCCGCGGCGACGTTCGGCCTGCGCTGGTTCACGCGCGTGGCCGAGCTGGCACTCTGCGGCCACGGCACGCTTGCTGCCTCGCGCGCCCTGTGGGAGCAAGGTCTGGCGCCCGCCGGCGAGCCGATTACGTTCCAGGCGCAGAGCGGCGCGCTCACCGCGACGCGAAGGGGCGACTGGATCGAGCTCGATTTCCCCGCGACGCCGCCGGTGGAGGCCGAGCCCCCGACCGGTCTCGAAGAGGCGCTGGGAGTGACGCCGAGCTGGGTGGGGCGCAGCCGTTTCGACATCGTCGCCATCGTCGACGACGAGGCCGCTGTGCGCAACGCGGCGCCCGACCAGGCTGCCCTGCGTCGGGTCGAGGCCCGTGGCGTGATCCTCAGCGCGGCAGCCGACGCCGGCGGTGGCTACGACTTCGTTTCGCGCTTCTTCGCTCCGAGCGTCGGCATCGACGAGGACTCGGTCACCGGCTCGGCGCACTGCTGCCTGGCACCCTACTGGGCGGCACGGCTGGGGCGCACGGAGATGGTGGGCTACCAGGCCTCGCCGCGTGGCGGCGTCGTGCGCGTCCGCGTAGCCGGTGACCGCGTCGTCCTCGGCGGGCAGACGGCGCTCGTGGCGCGCGGCGAGCTGCTGGTCGACCCGTCGTAGGCGCCGACCCACAAGCCTTTCAGCGCCGGCCGTGTGGTCTTCCCTTGCATCGGCCGCGCAATCTGCGTTACAAGAGCGCCCAGCATGGAGTCTCCGTCGCGACCGGCCAGACGCAGCGTGCTGGTCGTCAACGCCGACGAGGAGCTGTTCGCCAAGATCGCGCCGCTGCTCAACCGCGAGGCGCTCGAGGTCGACCGCTTCCCGCGCGCCCGTGCCGCGCTCGACCTCGTCTCGCAAGTGCCCGTGGACGTGCTGATCGTTGGCTACCCGCTGCCGGACGTGCGCACCCAGGAGCTCCTCGACGTCGTGCGCCGGCCGGAGTCGCCATGCCGGCAGTCGCCGCTGCTGCTGCTCGCCCACCGCGAGGAGCTGGAGGAGGCGAAACGGTTCATCGGCCGCGGCGCCAACGAGGCGATCGCGGTGGAGGAGTCCGCGGAGCGGCTGCAGGCCGCCGTCTCGCGCCTCCTCGCCGTGGCGCCGCGCAGCTCGCTGCGGATGATGGTGCGCATCGTCGTCAACATCGGCGAGGGTGCGGCCCTGGAGATGTCGCAGACCGAGAACCTCTCGGAGACCGGCATGCTGGTGCGCACCGGCGAGGTCTACCCGCTGGGCAGCCGGCTGAGCTTCGAGTTCCATCTCGGCGGCCAGAGCCAGCCGATCCGCGGCGAGGGCGAGGTGGTGCGGCAGACGACGGCCGGCCGCGAGTCGGTGCGCGGCATCGGCATCCGGTTCATCTCGCTCGAGCGGGACGGGCTGCTGCGGCTGCAGCGCTTCCTGCGCGAGCTGTCGACGGAGCGTTGAAGATGAAGCACTGGCTGGTCAAGAGCGAGCCTGGCGTCTACTCCTTCGCCGATCTGATGAAGGACAAGAAGCGGACGACGAGCTGGGGCGGCGTGCGCAACTTCCAAGCGCGCAACCTGCTGCGCGAGATGAAGAAGGGCGATGCGGTGCTCTTTTACCACTCGAGCTGCGAGCCGCCGCACGTGGCCGGCATCGCCCACGTCGTCCGCGAGGCCTACCCCGACGACTCGGCCTGGGACCCGAAGTCCGATTACTACGACGCGGCCTCGACGCCGGAGAATCCGCGCTGGTTCACGGTCGACGTGCAAGGCGAGCGCGAGCTGCCGGCGCCGGTGACCCTGGCCGAGGTCCGCGACAACCCCAAGCTCGCCTCGATGAAGTTGGTGCAGAAGGGGCAGCGCCTGAGCGTGCAGCCGGTGTCGGCCGCCGAGTACGCCGAGGTGCTGCGCATGGCGGAAGCGAAGGCGCGCGCCGAGCGCTAGCGAGTCACCGCTCCCGCGTTGGCGGGATTTCTGCAGAGCGGCGTCGCAGCGTTCGACCACGCCTCGCGATGAATCGCTCGCCCCTCACCTTCCTGTTCGCGCTCCTGCTGGTGCTCGCTTCGTGGCCGGCATCGGCGGCGACGCCCCCGAGCGGCACCATCTCCGCGACCTCGCAAGAGACCAACTGGTCGGGCGGCCCGCTGCTGCCGACCGCCTCGTCCACCTGCGGTGGGCCGAGCAATCCGCAGTGCGACAACTTCGCGCTCACCATCGTCCCGCCGAGCTACGCGTTCCGGGTGGAGATCCGAGTCAGCGCCAGCGCCGCGGACGATTACGACCTCGAGGTCTACGACGGCGGCGGCTCGCCGCTAGGCAGCTCGGGCAACGGTCCCGGCGAGCCGGAAATGGTAATCCTGGCAAACCCCGCTGCCGGGACTTACACGGTCAGCGCCTCACCATTCGCTCCAGTCGGTCCGTACGCGGGTCTGGCGAGGATCGTCCCCGAGACCACCGGACCGCCGCCGGGCAGCGCCGCCATCGAGCTGCTGCACTACGCGGCGCCGCAGGCCGGCGAGCCCAACGCCTCCTTCTTCCCCCGCTTCGGCTACGGGCCGTCGTTCGGCGACGTCGGGATCGGGTTGAGCTCGGGTGAGCCGACCCTCGGCTCGCCGGACGCGCTCAACCTGGCGCA
>DATNCU010000370.1:0-2458 GCA_035607145.1 Thermoanaerobaculia bacterium | reverse complement strand
GCATTGGCGAGCACGTCCTTCACCAGCGCGAGCCCCGACTGCTGGAGATCCGAACGCGCCACGACGCGGTTGACGAGGCCGAGCCCCAGCGCGTCGCGGACATCGATCAGCCGCGGGAAGAGCAGCAGCTCGCGCAGGTCGCTGCCACGCACGCGCAGCGGCAGGAAGGTGGCGACGAGCGCCGCCACGAAACCGATCTTCACCTCCGAGTACATGAAGCGTGCGTCGTCGGCCGCCACCACGAAGTCGTGCGCGGTGGCGAGGCCGCAGCCACCTGCGATGCAGGCGCCCTGGACGAGCGCCACGGTGAGCGCTTCCTGGCGCAGCACCGCGGCGAAGAGGTCGCGAAGCCGCCGCGAGTCGGCGCGGTTGTCGTCGAGCGTCGCCGTCTGCAGCGAGCGCAGGTGGGCGAGGTCGGCGCCGGCCGAGAAGTTCCGGCCCGTGGCGGTGAGCACCAGCGCGCGCACGCCCTCGTCCAAGAGCGGCCGCGAGTAGAGCTCGGTGAGCGCGGCGATCAGCGCCGGCGAGAGCGCGTTGGCGCGCTCGGGCTCGTCGAGGGTGGCCCACAGCTGGTCCCCCTCGCGCCTCAACGCAAGCGGTGGGCGATCGCTCACGTCTCGCCGCGGTCTCCGCTCGCCGCGGATCCGGGGCCGCGGCCGAACATCCCGGTCCGCGGCACCCGCACGCCGTGCTCGGTGGGGATCAGCTCGGCGGGCACCTCGATCTCCATCGTCAGCAGCCCCTGGCCGTGCGTCTTCCCCTGCGCGTCGGTCTTGAGCGACAGCGTGCCGCCGCCGCCGAGGGAGTCGTGGAGGAGGAAGTTGAGCGCCAGCAAGTTGGGCACCTCGAAGCGCTCGACCTCGCCGCGGCAGACCTGGCGGAAGTGGGCCTTGACGCGCTCGGCCGTCACCTCGCGGCGGATCACCTCGTAGAGCGCCGGCGAATCGGCGATGAGGCCGACGTTGCTGGCGTCTCCCTTGTCGCCGGAGCGGGCGTGGGCGAGACGGTGCAGCGGCACTCTCATGCGGCGACTCCTCCGCGGCGGCGCCGTGCGAGCGCGAAGGCGGCGGCCGACGCCGCGGCGATCGCGAGCACCGCAGCGGCCGTTCGTGCTGCCGCGGGCCGGGTCAGCGCTGGCGCGTACAGCGGCCACAACATCGCGCGGTAGCCGAGATCGAGCACCTCGCGGTGGCGACCGACCAGCGTGGCGAAGGCGAGCAGCGACAGCGCCACCCAGGCGAGAACCAGCGCCGCACGCGCCGCCGCGCTCCAGCCGCGCACCCAAGCGGCGCGCAGCAGCAGCGCGTGGCCGGCGCCGGCGACGACCGCCCAGTCCGCGAAGATCAGTCGATCGGCGAGCGCGCTCGCCACCATGCCGAGCGCGAGCGGCGGCAAGGTGCCGGCGAGAAGCGAGAGGTACCAGCCGCGCGGTGCGGGCATCCACGCCGGATCTCCGGACGACGCCTCGGCGGCCCGCGCCTCCACGTTCATGGCTCCTCCACAGTCACGCGGATGCCGGGCTCCACCGCCTCGCGCGCCACCAGCGCCGGCCAGTAGGCGACTACCTCCTGCGGCTTCGGCCGCCCGCCGGCGAAGCCGGTGACGCCCGGCGGCCCAGCGGTCACCAGCGGCGCGAGCTCCATGCCGAAGCGCTCCACCTTGGCGCGGTCGCCGTCGCGCACGCCCATGCGGAGCACGACCTCCGGCGGATCGCTGGGAGCCGGCAGCACGCCGGGCAGGCAAGCGGAGACTCCCACCAGCTCGACCTCGCGCTGCTCTTCCTCAAAGGCGACGCCGGCGCGCCCGAGCCGCTTCCACACCACGTCGGCGCACAGCCGCGCCTTGTCGACGGCGCGCGGTCCGGAGATCGTCAGCTGGCCGCTCGCCTTCCAGCCGCCGAGGTGCGAAGCGGAGATCTTGAGGAACGGCGTGCTCGGCCGGCCGCGAATGCCGTAGACGCGCACGCGATCGGGGCCTTCCTGCTCGAGCTGGATGCTGGTGAAGTCGGCGACCACGTCGGGAGTGATGTACGCCGTCGGGTCGCCCATCTCGTAACAGAGCTGCTCGGCCACCGTCTCGACGGTGACCATGCCGCCGCTGCCCTCGTGCTTGGTGACGGTGAAGCTGCCGTCGCCGTGCGACTCGACGATCGGCGCGCCGACGTCCCACAGCTCGGGCACCTCCCACCAGCGCGAGAAGTTGCCGCCGGTGCACTGCGGGCCGCACTCGATGATGTGGCCGGCGACGGTGCCTGCCGCGAGGAGGTCCCAGTCCTCGCGCCCCCAGCCGTGCTCGAAGGCCATCGGCGCCAGTGCCAGCGCGGTGTCGGTGACGCGGCCGCAGAGGACGATCTGCGCGCCCTGGCGCAACGCCTCCACCACCGGCCAGGCGCCGAGGTAGGCGTTGGCGCTCGTCATGTGCTGGAGGTGCGGCGCCAGCGGCTCGCCGGTGTCCATGT
>DATNCU010000363.1:0-3553 GCA_035607145.1 Thermoanaerobaculia bacterium | reverse complement strand
CGCTAACAACTCACCCGCCTCATCCGTCCGCCCCAGCCACACCAACGCCTCCGCGTGCAGCGGCCCGAGCAGCAGGTTGCACTGCTGCGCATCGGTGCCGGCGAGCAAATCCCGGCACTCCGCGGCCAGCGTTGGCACCTTGGCCGGGTCGCCCATGCACAGCTCGCGATACGCGGCCGCGCGCCGGGCCTCGAGCCGCAGCCAGAGCAGCCCGGTCTGGTCCGCGCTCTCGAGGCAGGCCGCGGCGCGCTCCGCGGCGTCCTCGTCGCCGCGGTCGGCGGCCACCAACACCGCCGTCGCCTCGGCGAGCCGTGCGACGCGACGATCGCCGGTTCGTGCCGCCCATACCGCGCAGCGTTCGAGAGCTTCCGTCGCGGCCGCGAGCTCGCCCTTGGTGTGGCTGGTCCAACCAATCACGTACGAGGCCCAGGCCAGCCGCGAACCGTCGTGGATGCGCTCGCCCAGCTCGTAGTCGCGCTGCGCGGCGTGGATCGCTTCGCGCAGGCGCCCGGCACCGGCTGCGTTCTCGGCGACGAACTCCCAGCCCAGCGCGCCGGTGAGCGGCGTCGCGCGATGCTCTTCCATCTCGATGATGCGGCGCGCCCAGGCGTTGCTCTTGCCGTACTCGGCCAGGTGCTGGTAGGCGCCGGCGAGCCAGCCGAGAACGGCCGCCACGTCGACTTCGTCTCCGAACTTCTCGGTCAGCGCTAGCGCCTGCTCGAGCAGCGGGATCGCGGCGCGGTGCTGACCGGCCAGGTGGTGGTAGCGCGCGCGGCTGCGCAACGCCACCGCCACGGCCAGCGGCTCCTCGCCTGCGTCGAGACCGGCGAGGGCCTCCTCGAGACACGGCAGGCCCTGCGGGTCGCCGAACTGTGTGTAGGCGGCGCCGAGCTGCGCGGTGACGACGAGCCGTCGCCGCGGCTCGTCGGTGAGCGCCCGCGCTCTCTCGTAGTGTGCGGCGGCGTCGGGGGACTGGCCGGCGGTCATGCAGACGCGCGCCATCGTCTCCTCGATCGCCGCCTGCTCCCCGCGCCGGCCCAGCGCGGTGGCGCACTCCAGTGCACGCCGGCTGTGCTCGAGCGCTTCCTCGTGCGCGAAGACCGCCTGCGCCTGCTCGGCGGCGGCGAGAGACCAGGTGAGCCCGCGCTCGTGGTCGCCGCCGTGGTGGAAGTGGTGCGCGAGCACCTCGGCGCGGCGGCTGTCGCGCGGGTCGCCGCGGCGCGCGAGCAGCGCCTCGCCCAGCCGCAGGTGCAATCGCCGGCGGCGCACCGGGTTCATGCCGGCGTAGAGGACCTCGCGGATCTTGTCGTGGGTGAAGGCGAAACGCTCCTCGCTCCCCTCCTCCTCCACCAGCTGGCTGCGCCGCGCCTCGTCGAGGGCATCTAGCAGCACCTCCTCGTCCGTCGTGCCGGCGAGCGCGAGGTCGTCGAAGCGGAAGGTCTTGCCCAGCGCCGCCGCCGTCTGCAGGGCGTCGCGACAAAGCGCTGAGAGCCGTTCCAGCCGGCGCGCGATCACCGAGCGGACGCCTTCGGGAACGCGCAGCTCCACTTCTTCGTCGCGGAACCACTCGTCGCCGCGGCGGTAGATGACACCCTGGTCGATGAGGCTCTTCACCGTCTCCTCGACGAAGAACGGGTTGCCCTCGGTCTCGCGGAAGATCGCCGCGGTGAGCGTGCCCGACACGGAGTCCTGCCCGAAGAGCGCGGCGAGCACCTCGCCGGTCGCCTCGGCGTCGAGGCGGCCGAGGTGCACGCGCGTCACCAGGCGTTCGCGCTGGAGCTGGGCGAGGAGCACACCCAGCGCGTGCTCGGGCCCCACCTCCTCCTCGCGGTAGGTGGCGAGCGCGAGCAGCGGTTCGGCGCCGAGGTTGCGCAGCAGGTAGTGCAGCAACTGCAGCGTGCCCTGGTCGGCCCACTGCAGGTCGTCGAGCAGCAGCAACACGCCGTGCGGCGTCGCCACCGCGCGTAGCCAGCGTGCAAGGTGGTCGAAGAGACGCAGGCGCTCCTCGGGCGGCGAGAGCGACGGTGCGGTCTCCAGCGGGCCGAGCCGCACCGCCAGCTCGGGCGCCAGGCGCACGAGCACCGCCGCGCCGTCGCCGAGCGCGCGCTCCAGGTCGGCGCCGGGCGCCTCGCGGACCCAGCGCTGCAGCGCCTCGACAAACGGCAGGTATGGCGTCGTCGCCTCGAACTCGTAGCAGCCACCGGAAACCACCACCGCACCGCCGAGCCGCGCGTAGACCGCGAGCTCGCGCGCGAGCCGCGTCTTGCCCGCGCCCGCCTCGCCGCCGATGAGCGCGCAGCGGCCGCTACCGCCTATCGCACCACGCCACAGCTCGCGCAGCTGGGCGAGCTCGGCGTCGCGCCCCACGAGCCGCCCGCGCACCAGCGCGTCGAGCACGCCCACCGGCGCCGGCGCCGCCAGTATCTGGCTCGGCCGCGAGGCGAACGAACCGGCGAGTGCCGCCTCCACCTCGCCGGCGGTGGCGAAGCGCTGCGCGGGGTCCTTGGCGAGCAACCTCAGGATCACCGCCTCGAGCGCGGGGTCGAGGTCGGGGCGATGACTGCGCGGCGGCACCACCGGCGCGTGCAAGTGTTGCGAGATGAGCGCCACCGGCGTGCCGGAGAACGGCAGCCGGCCGGTGACCAGCTCGTAGAGCAGCACGCCGAGGCTGTAGAGGTCGGCGCGGCCGTCGACGGCGCGGCCGATCGCCTGCTCGGGCGCGAGGTAGGCGACGGTGCCGACGATGCCGCCCTCGACGGTCAGTCGGCTCGCCGCCGACGACATGGCGAGGCCGAGGTCGGCGAGCTTGGCCGTGGTGCGGCTGGCGCCGGCGACGAGCAGCACGTTGGCGGGCTTGACGTCGCGGTGCACCAGCCCCTGCGCGTGCGCGTGACCGAGCGCCGAACAGAGCTGGCGCGCCACCTCGATCGCCTCCTCCACCGTCGCCGGCGGGGCGTCGCGCAGCGAGCCGCCGGCGACGAGCTCCATCACCAGGAAGAGACAGCCGCTCTCCTCGCCGATGTCGTGGATCGCCACGATGTGCGGGTGATTGAGCGCGGCGGCGGCGCGCGCTTCGCGCAGGAAACGCTCGCGCGCTTCCGACACGCCGGGCGCCGCGAGCAGCTTGACCGCCACTTCGCGATCGAGCGCCACGTCGCGCGCGCGCCACACCTGCCCCATGCCGCCCTGGCCGAGCAGGGAGCCAAGGAGGTAGCGGCCAGCGAGGAGCTGCCCCTGGCCGGGTAGGGACGCGTCGGTCCCGCGGGGGAGCGCGCTGGTGAGGCCGGTGTCGAGCGGTCTCGAGAGCAGCCGGGGGTCCATCCTGAGTGCCTCCGCCGCGGCGCCGGCAGCGTAACACGCGACGCTGCGTGAGCCGCGGCGATCGACTTTTCCGTACGCCTCGGCAGGACAGCAAGTGAAGTCGCACACATGCTGATCCCGTGGCCGCGCGGCTGGCGCGGTTACTTCACAGAAGCGGCGCTCATGCGCCAAACAGCAACAGTTTTCCAACCTTCAGGAGGCTCCCGCGATGCGAGTAAAAGGGTGGCTGCCG
>DATNCU010000350.1:0-5290 GCA_035607145.1 Thermoanaerobaculia bacterium | reverse complement strand
TCGCACGCCACCGAGCTGCAGGCCGCCGGCGCCGCCCAGCTCCTGCAGACGGCGGGCAAGATGGCGAACCTGGCGCAGCAGATCGCCGGCGCCGCCAAGGAGAACGCGCTCGGCGCCTCCGAGATCACCAAGGCCGCCGAGAAGATGAACCAGCTCACCAAGCAGATGCTCGACGCCACAGTCGAGCAGAAGCAGGGTGGCGACCTGGTGGTCAAGGCCATCGACTCCATCGCCCTCGTCGCCCGCCAGCACCTCGCCGCGGTCGAGCAGACCACCACGGCCGCCAAGGCGCTGGCGCGCGAGTCCGAGTCGCTCAAGCAGGAAGTGGAGACCTTCAAGATCTGAGCGGAGAGGCGTAGGCTTCGGTCATGAGGACAACGCGGCCGGCGGTCTGCGCCGTGCTGCTCTCGCTGTCGGCCGCCGCGGGCAACTCCGGCGCGGTGTCCGCGGCGAAGGCGCCGGCGGCGGGCGCACCGCTCAAGGTGCTCGCCTACGACACGCGGCCGTTCTTCTACCGCGACGGCGACAAGGTCGCCGGCCTCGAGTACGAGATCCTCGAGTACTACGCGCGCGCCAAGGGCCGGCCGCTGCAGGTGGTGTGGGTGGGAGACTTTGAGCAGGTGCTGGGGCGCCTGGCGAAGGGCGAGGGCGACGTCGCCGCCGCCACGCTGACCGCCACGCCCGAGCGGCAGCGGCAAGTCGACTTCTCCGCCCGCTACTTCCCGGTGCGCGTGATGCTCGTCGAGCCGCGCGACCAGCACACGACGAGCCTCGCCGACCTCGCGGGCGCCACCGTGGCGACCATCAAGGGCACCACCTACGAGACCGCGATGATGCAGGTGCCACGGGCCAAGTTCGTCTACGGCATCACCGAGCGCGACATGCTCGAGCTCATCGCCGCCGGCAAGGCGCGCGCCGCCGCCGCCGACTCGGCGCTGGTGCTGGGCCCGCTGCGCGACTTCCCGCAGCTGCACCTGGGCATCCCGCTCTCGCCCGAGCAGGGCCTCGCCTTCGCAGTGCCCAAGGGCTCGCCGCTCGGCGAAGACCTCTCGCGCCACATCGCCCAGCTCAAGGCCGGGCAGATCTACTACCGGCTGCTCGAAAAGCACCTCGGCGCCGAGGCGGCGAAGCTGGCGGCAGCCGGACGGCAGCAGTAGCGGCACGCGGCGAAGAGCGCGTGCGATGAGGAGGGGTGATGTCTGAGGCTCCCGTTTTCCCACCGACGCGACTCGTCGGCATCTTCCTCTACGAGGACTTCGAGCCGCTCGACGTGTGGGGCTTCGCCGAGGCTTTCACCATTTCCCGTTTCCTGGGCACCGGGTACAGCGACGCGCCGGCGGTTCCGTTCAAGGTCGTCTTCATCGCCAAGGAAGTGAAGCCGGTGCGCAGCTTCAACGGCCCGCGGGCGATGCCGGACCTAGACATCGCGCAGGCGTCGCACGAGCACCTCGACGTCCTCATGGTGCCGGGCGGGTACGGGACCTGGCCGCTCGTCGAGGACGAAGAGGTGCTCGCCTGGCTGGCCGAGATGGACGGCCGCGTCGGCATCATGGCGTCGGTGTGCACCGGCGCCGCCATGTACGCGAAGCTCGGACTGCTCGACGGCAAGCCCGCGGCCACCAACCACGCCGCGTTCGGCTGGGTGACCCAGTTCGGGCCGGCGGTCCTCTGGGACAGCGTCGCGCGCTGGGTCGACGCCGGCCACTACGTCACCTCCGCCGGCGTCTCCGCCGGCACCGACATGGCCTTCCACCTGGTGTCGAGGCTGGCGGGGCGGGCGGTGGCGGAGAACGCCGTCGAGGCGGCGGAGTACGACTGGCACCGCGATCCCGGCGAGCCGATCCACTATCCGCAGCAGGCCGAAGTGCCGCCGAAGCCGGGCGTCGCGGTCCGCGCGAAGCGTTGAGCCAGCGCGGCGTCAGAGCCGGAACGGGATGACCAGCAGGTAGCGGCTCGCCACCGGCGTGCCGTTGCGCATCGCGGGCCGGAAGCGGGCGGTGCGCGCCGCGGCCATGGCGACTTCGTCGATGCCGCCGCGGCCGAGGCCGGAGACCAGCTCGACGTCGGTGACCTTGCCGGTGGCGTCGACGGAGAGGCGCATCGTCACGTCGCCCTCGACCCGCAGGCGGCGTGCGACGGCTGGATACTCGGGCTTGGTGAGGCCGACGAGAACCGGTGCCGGGCCTTCGGCTGCCGGACCGGCGCGCACGACGCGGGCGAACTTGAGCAGCTGGGCGCTGAAGTCGTGCCCCTCCAGCGCCACGCGGTCGAGGTTGACGACGATCTCCGCCTTGTCGCCTTTGAGCGCCAGGCCCACCGATGCCTTGCCCTGCTCGGCGAGCGCGGCGTCGCCGGCGATGGTGAGCACCCGCGCCGCGGCGGCCGAGCGCAACAGCTCGGGCGTCGCGGTCCCCGGCAGCAGGTAGACGACCACGCCTGGCTGGAGTCGCCCAGCCGCAGCCGCCAGCGCCACCGGTTCAGCGGAGATCGCGGCGGCGCTGAATGCCTGCTGCAGCGCCGTCGCCGCATCGCGCCCGCCCTCGTCGTGCACCACCAGCACCTTGAGCTTCAACCGGTCGCCGAGCGCGCGGTCGAAATCGAAGATCTTGTCGAAGGTGGTGGCCTGCAGCGGCGGCGGCACCGGGGAGGTCTGCCCGAGTGCAGGTGCTGCATATAGAAGCGCGACGAGCGCTATGGCCGCGCGAAGCTGTGGGCTCACGGTCGCGGATTCCTCCTCGCTGGGCCGGCGCGCGCTTGGCGCGAAGCGGGCCGAAGCTCGCCGATGGACTCCGACAAGGATAATACGACCGCGCCGCGCCTCAGCCGTGGACGAGCAGGACCGAGGGGACGGCCGCCGGGTCGTAGAGCCGCAAGTAGAAGTAGCCGATCCCGGCGAGACCCAGCATGAGGTTCGGCGTCTCACCGCCCGAGACCACCCCGCAGGGCCACAGGTTACGGTTGAGGTGGACCGCCTGGATGCCGCGGTCGCCGACGGCTTCGGCCACGCCGCGGTACCGCGCGTCGCCGAGGACGTCTGCCGCGGCGATGAAGAGCTCGGCGTTGCCCCCCAGGCCATGGCAGAGCGAGTAACCCTCGGCAGCGGCCGGCATCGTCAACGGCCGGTAGGTACCGGCGATCGCCGCTTCGGCCTCGCGGCGGTAGGTCTCGTCGCCGGTCAGCTCGAAGGCGCGCAGGCGGGAGAGGCCGATGCCCGGCGCCCCGTGGCACCAGGCCAACGAGTAGCCGAGCTGTTGCGGACCGGGCGAGGCGAAGGACCGGAAGTCGGGCCAGTTCTGGTGCTCGGCGGAGAACCATCGACGTTCGTAAGCGAAGCCCCCGAGCGCGCCCTCGAGGTATCGCGAGTCCCCGGTGCGCCGGGAGAGCTCGAGCAGCGCGATGGCGATGCCGCCGGCGCCGTGGGAGTAGCCGCAGAGGTCCTGCTGCCCCGGCGTCTGCGGCGGCATGGTGGTCCACGACCAGCCCTCGTCGCCGCGGCGTGCATGCGCGAGCAGGTGGTCGCCGAGCCGGCGTGCTTCGCCGAGGTAGCGGTCGCCGCCCAGCCAGTGGTCGATCGCCGCGAGAGCGAGGATCGCTCCCGCCGCGCCGCCGA
This sequence comes from Thermoanaerobaculia bacterium, assembly GCA_035607145.1. Taxonomy (GTDB): domain Bacteria; phylum Acidobacteriota; class Thermoanaerobaculia; order Multivoradales; family JAIOJS01; genus DASYQD01. The sequence goes on along the minus strand of DATNCU010000350.1, from coordinate 1,680 downwards.
TGACGTCGAGCGCCATGGGGTCGAGCTCGTGGCCGCGCTGGCCGTCGACGAGCTGCAGCGCGCGGGACCCGAGATCCGGTTCGCCGAGCGCCTCGGCGGCGTCGAGCAGCGCCAGGGCGAGCCCCAGCCAGCCGCTGTACAGCCCGTGACGCACCTGCGCCGGGACTTCGTCGGCGCGCGACAGCGCCTGGCCGAGGGCGCCTCGCGCGGTTTGCGCGATCAAGGCATCGGGCAGCAGTCGGTGCAGCCGGCAGAGGAAGAGGGCGATGCCGCTGGTGCCGGAGTAGAGGTCGGCGCCGAAGGACTTGTGCGCCACCTTCCACTCGCCGGCGTGTGGCTCCATCGAGTCGCCCAGCCAGTTGCAGCGGCCGTCGTCCCAGATGGCATCGCGGCAGAGGCGGGCGCCGATCGACCAGGCGACGTCGAGGAAGCGCTCTCGCGAAGCGGCGACGGCGGGAGCCCGGAGGGAGGCGATCACGCGGCGCTCTCGTAGAGGTCGGCGCTGCCCCCGCGCAGGTGCGGCCGGTCGAGCGACAACCCCGCACGATCAAACTGGATGGCGAGCTCCATCAGCCGCGCCTCCTCGCTTTGCGTGCCGCGCGCGTAAGCGTCCCACACCGCCTGCGCGATGAGCCGGCTGCGGCTCATGCCGAAGCTCTCGCCGGTCGCCGGGTCCTCCGCGAGGCCGATGCCGGCGTCGAGCTTCAGCGTCAACAGCGGCGTCGCCGCGCGCAGCGAGCCGCGCACCGCGGCACGCATCTCGGGCAGCAGGCGGGCCACCACCTGGTAGTAGCGCGAGGCGAAGTACAACACCGCGGCGTCGGCGCGCGTGTAGACGGAGTACGCCAGCGTCTTGAAGCGAAACGGCACCTGGTAGCGGTTGAGCAGCGCTGTGACAGCGGCGGTGAGCGGCACAGCCCCTTCTTCGGTGACGTGCCAGTAGATGCGCGTCATCCGGCTCTCCGACCCGAACGGCGCCGCCGTCTCACCGTTGGCGACGTAGAAGCCCGGCTGCTGGGTGCGCGACTCGCGCGCGAAGAGCACATGCAGCGGCGCGCCCGGCGACGGCGCACCGCCGTGCGCCGCGGCGTACTCGCCGGCGGCGAAGACGTGCGCCAGCTCCCCCTTGCGCGCCATGACGTGGCCGTCGGGCATCGTTTGCACCAGCGACCAGCCGGCCTCCCAGCGGTCGCGACCGGCGTTGGCGGCCGACAGCGGCTCGAGGATGCTCGCGGCGTTCGTCGGCGGCTCGCCACGCGAACCGAGCACGCGGCAGTACGCCTCGTCGTAGATGGCAGTTTGGAGGTCGACCACCAGCGGCGGCTGCCCCGCCGAGTAGGCGCTCCACATCGGCGACTGCCCGGCGCCGAAGGCCGCCACCTTGTGGGTGCGGCCGGCGAGCTCGTACTCCATCGGCGAGTGGACGATCACCGCGCGCAGCAGCTCGCCGAGGCCCTCGTGCACGCGGCGGGGCTCAGGCATGGACGTCGGCGACGAAACCGAGCAGGTCGGTGGCGGCGGCCCGCGGCTGCTGGAGGATGTTGATGCAGGCCTGCGTCTGCCACACCGCCTGCTGGGTGAGCGACGAGGCCCAGGCCATCGACTCGTAGACGCTCTGCAGCATGCGCGCCCCGGCGTAGCTGACAGCGCGCTCGAGCTCCGCGTCGGCCGCGGCTGCCG
>DATNCU010000342.1:0-6179 GCA_035607145.1 Thermoanaerobaculia bacterium | reverse complement strand
ATCGGTGTGCACGCGTACATCCGTTTCCTGCGCGAGGCCGACGAGCTGCTGAGGAAGATCCAGCTCGAGGCGCTGGCCATCGCCTTCGGCGTCGGCGTGCTGTTCATGATGACCTGGCGCCTCTTCGAGCGGCTCGGCGGTTACAGGCTCGACCTCAACGATCCGGTGGTGATCATGTTCGTGGTCTGGGCGGCGGCGCAGTGGTGGAACGCGCGGAGGTACCGGTGAACAACCGCCTCCGCGTGCTGCGCGCCGAGCGCAGCTGGTCGCAGGCCGACCTCGCGCAACGCCTCGCGGTGTCGCGCCAGACCGTCAACGCCATCGAGACCGGCAAGTACGACCCCAGCCTGCCGCTCGCCTTCAAGATCGCGCGGCTCTTCGCGCAGCCACTGGAGGCGATCTTCGAGCCTGGGTTCGAGTCGGATGGCGCGGCGCCCGGGACCGGCCAGGTCGATGCGACACAATAGGCCGAAGGAGGCCGCATGACCGCCGACGACCGACTCCACCCCCGCGCCAGAATCCCCTACGGCACCTGGGGCAGCAGCTACTTCCCGGCCTGGCAGCAGTCGCCGCTGGCCGAGGTCAACATCGGCCAGTTCGCCGGCGAGGCGGCGGCGCGCATCCTGTCGCTGCGCAAGGTGCCGAAGAGCGAGCTCGAGTCGCTGGTCATCGGCTCGACGGTGCCCTGGCACTGGAAGTTCTGGACGGCACCGCTGGTAGCGAGCTGCCTCGGCGAGCGGGTGCCGGGCTTTCACGTCGAGCAGGCGTGCGCCACGGGATTGCAGGCGGTGCTGCTCGCTGGCAACGAGGTGCAGTCGGGGCGCGACGTCGTCGGCGTCGTCACCTTCGACCGCACCAGCGACTCACCGGTGGGCGTCTTTCCCGAGCGCCGCACACCGCAGCGCACCTTCGCGCTCGCCGACGTGTGGGACAACTTCGGCTTCGACCCGGCGACCGGCCAGGCGATGCTGACGACGGCCGGCAACGCGGCGCGCAAGCACAAGATCGACCGCCGCGAGGTCGATGAGCTCGCGCTCTGGCGCCACGAGCAGTATTTCGAGACGCTCGGCCGCGGCTGGCTGGATCGCATCCTCATACCCTTCGACGTGCTCGACAACTCAGGCAAGAAGCTCGGCCGCGTCGACAGCGACGCGGGTGTGCGCAGGCTCACGCGCGAAGCGCTGGCGGCGATGCGCGAGCTCGAGCCGACGGTGACCAGCGGCACCCAGACCCACGCCTCCGACGGCATGGCGACGCTGCTGGTGACGAGCGCCGAGAAGGCGCGCGAGCTGTCGCGCCGGCCGGAGGTCGACATCCGCTTCCTCGCCAAGACCGAGGTGCGCGTCGCGCCCGCCTACATGCCCGAGGCGCCGGTGGCGGCGGTGCAGAAGCTGCTGTCGAGGACCGGCCTCACGATGGCAGACGTCGCGGTGGTCAAGAACCACAACCCCTTCGCCGTCAACGACGCCATCTTCGCCAAGGTGCTCGGCTACGACTGGCGCAAGATGAACAACACCGGCAGCTCGCTGGTGTGGGGCCACCCGCAGGGCCCGACGCTGACGCGGGTTCTGATCGAAGCACTCGAGGAAGCAGTGGACCTCGGCGGCGGTCGCGTGCTGGTCTTCGGCTGCGCCGCGGGTGACGTCGGGATCGCAGCGCTGTTCGAAGTGCGGGACTGCTGATCCGTAGGAGAGGGAGCATGTCTGCCAAGGTCGCGAGGCTCGTTTGCGCTCTGCTACTCGTCGGGACCGGCGCCCTCGTTGCCCCTGCTGCTGCCGACGTCATCATCAGCAACTATCCGCCGGCCAACGACTCCACCTTTTCGATCATCGACGACGGGCAGGCGCACGCGGCGGGCAGACACAGGAACACAAGGTAGCGGCTCGCCGAGCGGTAGCCCGCTCGCCGCAGCGCCGCGAGAGCGAAGGCGTGCGCGGCGTCATAGGCGAGGGTGAAGCGGCTCTCCAGCGACAGGGAGGGGTTGGTGGCGTCCCCGAGCCGGTGCTGGCCCGAGAGGACGTGGCCTTCGAGCTCCTCGGCGGCGGCCTGTTCGCGTTCGATGAGGCGCCGGTCGGCGAGCCGCTCGAGCTCAGGGGACGTCATTGGCGGAGCCGACCACGAAGAGCCTGGGTCCGCGTGCGACGCGCGACGCGAACGAGTCTTCCTTGGCGCGCTTCAGGCGCCACTCGTCGGAGCCAAACACGGTGGGGTTCACCGCCCTGGCGAGCACCGACTCCACCGGCGCGAGTGCGGTGAAGAGGTCCGCATGGCCGAGCTCGTCGGACACCACCATGAGGTCGACGTCGCTCCGCGCCCGGTCCGTGCCCTTGGCGATCGAGCCGTAGACGAAGGCGGCACGCATCCGCGAGGCGAGAGGATCGAGGGCGGCGCGCAGCGGCTCGACCAGGCCCACCGTCTTGACGACGAGGCCGTGCAGCTCCTCGAAGATCGGGCTGGACCGGTTGGCCTGGTAGTGCTTTTGGTTGCCGACCTCGGTCACGGTCACCAGGCCGGCAGCGGTGAGTCGCGCCAGCACCCGCTGCGTGGCGCCGTTGCCGGTGCGGGCGAGGCGGACGAGCTCGGAGCTCTGATAACGGCGGTCGGGTTGGCCGAAGAGGAGGGCCAGCAGCCGCTGCTCGACGGAGGAGAAGAGCGCGTCGGCGAGGCCGCTCGGCGTAGACGTTGTGGGGGGTGACCCCATATTGGGGGTGATTGTACCCGATCTGGGGATGTCACTGAGCTATCAGTCAGAGGGAACGCGCCTAGGATAGCGGTCGTGGACAGTCCTCCCATGCCGCAGGCTGCGCTGCTCACCGTGCGCCGGCTGCCTCCGGGCAACCTCGGCGATCCCTATCCGATCACCGTCTGGCTCGACGGCGAGCGGCTGGCGGTGCTGATGCCCGGCGAGTCGGTGAGTCGCGAGACGGCGCCCGGGATGCACCGCTTGAAGGCGTTCAACACCCTGCTGCGCAAGACCGTCCAGCTCGACCTGGCCCCCGGCGAGGAGGTGAACGTCGTGGCGAGCAACCGCGCCGGCTTCGGCACCATGCTCTTCGCCATGCTCGGCGTGGGGCCGCTCTACGTCGGGCTCGAGCGCGAGTGGCCGCCCTCAGCCCCCACCCAGCAGGCGCACGACGCCGAGCGCGAAGACGAGGCAGGCGAGCACGAATAGTCCGACTGCGGTGGCTTGGCGGCGCCGCGTCGGCCGGCCGATCAGTAGCAACAGCAACGCGCCGGCGAGGCCCCAGATCACCACCGACTGCACCAGCGCGTAAACGAACGGAACGCGCAGGAAGTAGAGCAGCGGCAGCAGCGTCGACCACAAGATGGCGAGGGCGATGGCAAAGCTTTCGGCGCGAGGACGCAGCTTGTAGAGGTACCAGGCGAGGGCGAGGCCGACTGCCAGCGGCAGCAGCGGTAGGCGCGGCACCGTGCGGCCGCCGGTCAGCAACACGTTGAAGGCGTAGCCGACCAGCGCGTTGACGGCGATGAGCAACGCGGCGATACGGCGGGCGCGGATCTCGTCGGGCGTTCGGCCCTCGCGGGCTTCGGCGTCGAGCCACCGGCGGGTCTGCAGCGACTGGTCGAACATCGCCGCCTGACGCCACTCGGCTCAGATGCCCAGCTGTCAGATGCCCAGGTGCCGCGCGACGCCGAGCACGTGATGGGTGTTGTGGTAGAGCGTGAAGAAGGCCATCTCGCGCACGGTCAGCGGGCCCATGCCTGGGTGCGGCAGCCGCAGGCGCTCGAGCGCGCGCTCGCCCCAGCGCGGCACTAGCCGTTCGAGCGCCGCCTGCGTCTCGTCGAGGTGGCTCAGCGCGCGTTGGCGCTCTTCAGCCGTGCGCCGCTCTGGCGGCAGCGGAGAGGCGGTGTAGCGGCCTGCCTTGAGCCCCTCGGCGAGCTTGCCGTGATAGCGGGCGACGAGCTGCGAGTAGCTCGCCGACTGCCGGCGCGCGATGCCGAAGCGCAGCAGCACCACCACCTTCGGCAGCCCGAGCGCCATCGCCACCGGCCGGTTGGACTTCACCAGGTGCCGCACGTGATCGGCGGGCGACCAGCCCTCGCCGATCGCCGCGAAGAACGCGGGGTCGTCGAAGCGCTGCCAGAAGCGCGCGCTCCACTCGCGCACGGCGGCGAGGTCGCGGGCGATCTCCGCCGCGGTCCAGGGCTCGGCGATGGGGGCGGGTTCCACTGCCGCCTAACCTAGCAGAGCGTCCCGCGCCTGCAGTTTCGGCAGTCAAGGCGCGCTACTGCTGCTCGCTGAGGTTCGGCACGTCCTCGCCGAGCGCGGTAGCCAGGTCGATGAGGTGCTCCTGCTCGTCCTTGAGGATCTCGCGGATGTGCTCGGCCATCGCGAACTCGCCCAGCGCCTCGCACTGCCGCAGTCGGCGCCGATAGTGGCGGATGGTCTCGGCCTCGTTGTCGAGGTCGAAGCGCAGCAGCTCCTTCGGCCTCTCCGACAGCTTCACCGGTTTGGGGACCACGGTCGGGGTGCCGCCCAGGTAGTCGATCTGCTTGGCGATGGTGATGGCGTGCGCCAGCTCCTCGCCGGCATGGACCTCGAGCTCGGCCGCGATCGCCATGTACTCGGCGCCCCTGAGCACCTGCGAGTAGACGACGTAGGCGATGATTGCCTGGTACTCGCGAGCGAGGTCCTCGTTGAGGCCGTCGATCAGTTGCTGGCGGCTCTTCGGCGACGAGTGGCGATCGTTCTTTGGGGTGCGGTCTTTGGGCATCTGAGGGTCCCTCCCGGGCCGCGGCCCACTGCAAGATCCTCGCCTCGTCGGGCGCAGCGTGTGTCAGGGCGCTTCGGCCATGAGCAGAAAGCTGCGCCCCTCGACCGTCGACACCGCGAGCCGCGTTCCGTCGGGCGCGATGCCGAACGACTCCACCGGCGCTTCGGGGTCGAAGCCCGCGAGCTGCCGCCGCTCCGCGGTGGTGTCGGCGCCCGGCGCGAACGGTTGCACGAAGAGACCCGAGACGCCGCTCCTGTCCTGCGCCACGAACGCGAACGCCTTGCCGCCGGGCAGCCAGCGCGGCCGGCCATCGTTGAGCTGAGCGTAGGGGAACGGGGTGGAGAAGGTGACCGCACCGTTCTCGACTCGCGCCGCGCGCAGCAAGCCGCTGGTCTTGCCGACGTAGTCGGCAACGAAGAGCACGTGGCGCCCGTCGGGCGAGGTCTCGGGCAGCGTGGTGGCGCCGGCAACCAGCTGCACGGCGCCGCCGCCGTCGGCGCGCACTTTCCAGACGCCGCTCTTTGCCGGGTTGAAGGAGTTGTAGACGACCCAGCTGCCGTCCGGTGTCGGCGTCGGGTTCTCGGCATCGGCGCCGTCGCTGGTGAGCTGTCGCGCGCCGCTGCCGTCGACGGCCATCTGCCAGATCTCGAAGTGGCCGGCGCGGTTGGTGCTCCACAGCAACGAGCGGCCGTCGGGCGTGAACGCCGGGTCCCAGTCGTCGGCGCTGTCGTCGGTGAGCTGGCGCTCCTCGCCGTTCGTCGTGTCGAGCAGCCAGAGGTCGAGGTTGCCAGTGCGGTTGGAGGAGAAGACGAGCCGGCGCCCGTCGGGCGAGTAGGCGGGCTGGCGGTCCTCGGCGCCGGCGCGGGTGAGCGCCCGGTCGGGCGCGGTGGCCTTGCCGTCGCGCAGCGGCAGCTCGCGCAGCGCCTGGCGATTCGACAGCACGTCGGCGGCGAGGCGGGAGCCGGCAGCGTCGACGAGCGTGGTGCGGCCGGGGAGCGTGAAGACGGTGCGTGTGGCGCCGCTGCCGACGTCGAGCGCCAGCACCCGCGAGGACCCTCCGGCGGTGGCGCCCGACACCACGGCGTAGACGAGCTCACCCGGGCCGCGCCATGCGAGGCCGTAGAGCTGCCCGTGTCCACTTGTAATCGCCAGCCGGCGGCGCTCGCCGCTCTTGGCGTCGAACGTCACCAGCTCGGGGTCGAGCTGGCCCTGCAGCGGCCCCAGCCGTGCCGCGATCGACTTGCCGTCGGGGCTCCAGCGCGGGTAGCGCAGCAGGCGCTCATCGACGCGCGCGAGCTCCTGCGGCTCGCCGCCGTCGGCAGCAGCGGTGCCGAGGGCGGACCAGGTGCGGCCGCCCGCGCCGCCGTTGCGCACGAACACGATGCGCCGGCCATCGGGCGACCAGTCCCCCTCGGCGGCGTCGTCGACCACCTTGCGCGGCGG
>DATNCU010000029.1:0-8281 GCA_035607145.1 Thermoanaerobaculia bacterium | reverse complement strand
CTGCGCGTGCTCTCCGGCACCGTCGTCGGCGTCGGCGGCAGCCAGGCGCAGACCTTCGGCGCCGGGGCCGACGTGCCCTACGGCCAGCAGGTGGTGACGCCGCGCGGACAGACCGCCATGGTGCGCCTCGCCGACGGCTCCACAGTCGAGCTCCGCGAGCGGACCCGCTTCGCGGTGACCCACCGCCGCGCCGGCACCACCCTCGCGCTCGAGGGCGGCGACGTCATCGTCGAGGCCGCCAAGCAGGCGCCCGGCCGCCACCTCTGGGTGTCGACCAACGACTGCACCGTCGCCGTCGTCGGCACCGTCTTCGCCGTCGACGCCGGCACCCGCGGCTCGCGCGTGTCGGTCTTCGAAGGGACGGTGCACGTCGAGCAGGCAGGCCGCCCCGAGCGCGTCCTCAAGCCCGGCAACCAGGCGACTACCAGCCAGCGCGTGCGCCCCGTGGCGCTCAAGGACGAGGTCGATTGGAGCGCGCGTCGTGAGCAGCACATGGCGCTGCTCGCCGGTGTCGCCCTGCTGCAGAAGGAGCTCGCCGCGCTGCCCGCCGCCGAGAAGCGCTACGACAGCCCCTTCCTCGACCAGCTGCCGGCGAGCACCGTGATGTACGCCGCGATGCCCAACATCTCCGGCAACCTCGGTCAGGCCCTCGACCGCGTACGCGAGCGGCTCGCCTCCGATCCGCAGCTCGCCGCGCTGATGGGCAACAGCGGCGACGTGGCGCGCCTGGGCAGCTTCCTGCAGCACATCTCCGGCCTCGGCAGCGAGCTGGGCGATGAGATCGCCGCCGCCGGCTGGCTGGGCGCCGACAACAAGATGGCCGGCCCGGTCGCCATCGCGCCGGTCGCCGACCCCGCCGGCTTCCGCAACCACCTGCTCGCGTCGTTGCCGCAGCTGCGCCAGGACCTTGGCGGCGACCACGTGTTCGTCGTCAGCAATCCGGCTGCGGCGGTGACAGGTGAGGGCCTGCGGGTGTGGATCAACGACAGCCTCGGCGCGGTCGTGATCGCCTGCAACGGTGAGGCGCTGGCTCAGATCGCGACGGCCCTCAACGATGGCGCGCGGCCCTTCCGCGACATGCCCTTCCACCAGACCATCGCCGACCGCTACGCCGCCGGTATCGACGGCATCCTCGCCGTCGACTTGAAGACCATGATGACGGCGCACGCCGACGGCGACGACCGCGACAAGCTCAGCAAGCTCGGCCTCGACGGCGTGCAGCACCTGCTGCTCGAGCAGTGGGCCGAGGGCAACGAGACCAAGCGCGAGGCGGTGCTCTCCTTCGACGGCGCCCGTCACGGCGTCGCCTCGTGGCTCGCCGCGCCGGGGCCGATGGGCGCGCTCACCTTCTTCTCGCCCAACGCGACGGCGGTGGCCGCCTTCGTCACCAAGGAGCCGACGCTGCTGCTCGCCGACGTGCTGGCGGCCTTCAGCGCCGAGGAGCGCGAGAAGTTCGAGGCCGACCGCGCCCGCTTCCAGAGCGAGCACGGCTGGGACCCCATCGAGGACCTCGCGGCCCCACTCGGCGGCGAGATCGCGGTGGGCGTCGACGGCCCACTGGTGCCGACGCCGGCGTGGAAGGCGGTGCTCGAGGTCTACGACCCGAACCGCCTGCAGGTAGGCATCGAGCGCCTCGTCGCCGACGTCGACTCGCAGCTGCGCAAGAACAACGAGGGGTCGCTCCTGCTGCAGGCCGAGGGTGACGGCTGGCTGGTGCGCCGCACCCGCGCCGACGGCACCACGCACGACGGCCACTACCGCTATCAGGACGGCTACCTGGTGGCGAGCGCCACCGCCGGCCTGGTCGACAACGCCCTCGCCAGCCGCGCCACCGGCAGCGGTCTCTTGCAGTCGCCGCGGCTGCGCGCCCTGCTGCCGCCCGACAGCCAGGTGAACCTCTCGGCGCTCTGGTACCAGGACCTCTCCGCCGTCGTCGGCCCCATCGCCGGCGTGCTCAAGGGCATGGCGGGCCAGGCTCCGCAGGGTGATGCGCAAGGCGCGCCGCCGGCGCAGATGCAGGCGTTCGCCAAGGCCCTGGGCGAGAACAGCGGCCCCACCGTGGTCTTCGCCTACGGCGAGGAGGACAAGATCCGCCTCTCCTCGTCGAGCCCGCGCAACCCGCTCGGCCTCGTCGACATGCTGCTGCTCAAGGGCGGCAACCTCGGACCGCTCGCCGCCGCGGCGCACGGTTCGGAGAACGCTGGCGGTTGACGTAGCCTCGCAGCAAGACGGGTGGGTGGTGCTCGAAACACCGCCCACCCTTTGCGCGTAGAGACGAACGACATGGACACCTCGCCTCCCGTCATCGCCCTCGACGGCTTCGGCGTCAAGCTCGGCAAGCGCTGGGTGCTGCAGGAGCTGACCGCCGAGCTCAAGGGGCGCTCGATCGGCCTGCTCGGCCCCAACGGCGCCGGCAAGACGACGCTGATCAACACGCTGCTCGGCTTCCACAGCGTCGATGCCGGCCGCGCCCGCATGCTCGGTCACGACGTGGCGCAGGAGCGCCGCACCATCGCCTCGCAGGTGGGCTACATGCCGGAGCGCGACGCCTTCGTCGCCGGCATGACCGGCATCCACTTCGTGCGGCTGATGGGCGAGCTCGCCGGTCTGCCTTCGCAGGTGGCGCTCGAGCGCGCTCACGAGGCACTCTTCTTCGTCGGTCTCGGCGAAGCGCGCTACCGCCCCGTCGACACCTACTCGATGGGCATGAAGCAGATGGCCAAGCTCGCGCAGGCCCTGGTGCACGGGCCGCGGCTGCTCTTCCTCGACGAGCCCACCAACGGCCTCGATCCCGGCGCGCGGCAACGCATGCTCGACCTCGTCAAGACCATCCGCGACCGCGGCGAGACGCGCATCGTGCTCTCCTCGCACCTGCTCAAGGACGTCGAGACGGTGTGCGATGAGGTGGTGGTGCTCAAGGCCGGCCGTATCGCCACCGTCTGCGACCTCGAAGCGGAGCGGCGCGCCAACCAGAGCTTCCTCGAGCTCGAGCTGCGCGGCGGCAACGGCCACTTCGCCGAGGCGGCGGCGCAGCTCGGCTGCGAGTGCCTGGTGCACAGCAAGCGGCGCCTCAAGCTGCTGCTGCCGCCGCAGGTGCAGGTGCAGCAGCTCTACGCCATCGCCGCCGAGCAGGGCGTGCAGATCCGCCGCCTGCAGGCACGGCGCGACTCCCTCGAAGACATCTTCCTCAAGGCGATGGAGGAGCGCGATGGCGGTTCATAGCCACGTCTTCCACCCCTACGCGGGCGCGCGCACCTCGCCGCGCAACCGCTGGATGGTGGTGGCCCGCTACGCGCTGGCGGAGGCGCTGGCGCTCAAGAAGACCATAGCGCTGCTGGTCATGGCGGCGTTTCCGCTGCTCGGCGGTGCGGTGATCATCTACCTGCACCACAACCTAGAGGCGATCACGATACTGCCGCGTGAGATGGTGCAAGGGCTGATGAATGCGTTTCCCATCAACGCCTCGTTCTTCTTCCAGCTGCTGACCGTCCAGGGCTACTTCGCTTTCTTCCTCACCGCCTCGATAGGCGCCCGCGTGCTGGTCAATGACTTGCGCGACAACGCTCTGCCCCTGTATCTGTCGCGGCCGCTGACCCGCGTCGAGTACGTGGTGGGCAAGGCGGCGGCGATCGCTTTCCTCACCTCGCTCGTCACCTGGGTGCCGTCGCTGCTGCTCTTCGGCTTTCAGGGCTCTCTCGATCGCGCCTGGTTCGCTGGCAACTGGTGGATCGCGCCGGCGATCTTCCTCGCCGCCTGGACGGCGATCCCGCTCTTCGCCCTCGTGTGCCTGGCGGTTGCGGCAGTGCTGCGCCGGCGGGCGGCGTCGGAGGCGGCCTTCGTGGCGCTGTTCATCGTCGTGCCGCTGGTGGCCAAGATCGTCGACCAGTTCCTGCACGCCGACTGGTGGATCCGCTTCTTCGTGCCCGCGATCTTCGAATCGCTGTGGACGCCGCTGTTCCGGTTGCAGCAGAGCAACGGCCTGTCGGCCGCCGGCGCGGCGGTGAGCCTCTCCGTGGCGCTGGTGCTCGCCGCCACGGTGCTGCTGCGGCGGGTGCGGGCGTGGGAGGTGATCCGGTGAGCGCCGTCGCGACGACGGGCCAGGGCGTCGTCTTCCACGACGTCTCCAAGTTCTACGGCGAGGTGCTCGGCGTCAACGGCGTCAGCCTCACCGTCGAGCCCGGCATCACCGCCCTCGTCGGTCCCAACGGCGCCGGCAAGAGCACGCTGATGAACCTGCTCACCGGTCTCGTGGCGCCTACCCGCGGCACCATCTCGGTGCTCGGCCACTCGCCGCGCGACCCCTTCGTCTTCCGCCGGCTCGGCTACTGCTCGCAGTTCGACGCCTTCCCGCGCGGCGCCAACGGCTTCCAGTTCGTCGCCGGCTTCCTGCGCCTCTTCGGCTACGAGGAGGCCGAGGTGCGCCGCCGCGCCGCCGTCGCCATCGAGCGCGTCGGTTTGCCGGAGGCCGCCAAGCGCCGCGTCGCCGGCTACAGCAAGGGCATGCGCCAGCGCATCAAGCTGGCGCAGGCGATGGCGCACGACCCCGCGGTGCTGGTGCTCGACGAGCCGCTCAACGGCCTCGACCCGATGGCGCGGAGCGAGTTCATCGCCCTCTTCCGCGAGCTCGCGAGCGAAGGGCGGCACGTCATCGTCTCGTCGCACATCCTCCACGAGGTGGACCTCATCGCTGACCAGCTGGTCATGCTGCACCAGGGCTACGTGGCCGCCGAGGGCGAGATCCCCGAGATGCGCGAGGAGATGGTGGTCGACCGGCCGTTGCAGATCGCCGTGCGCTGCAGCGAGCCGTCGCGTCTCGCGGCGCGCCTCTTCGGCGCTGACCACGTCATCGAAGTGAAGCTGCTGCCCGACGGCGGCGGCCTCGTCGCCACGACGCGCGACGCCGACCGCTTCTACCTGTTGCTCAACGAGCTCGCGAGCCGCGGCGAGGTGGGCGTCGAGGCGGTGGCGCCGGCCGACGAGGACGCGCAGGCCGTCTACCGCTACCTGGTCGGGAGTGAAGCCTCATGAGCACCGCCACCACCGCCGATCCCGGCGCTTTCGCGTCGCCAGCTCCGCCGGATGTGCCCGCCGGCCGCGCGGCCACGCTGCGCGCCCTCTTCGGCGTCATGCGCCTCGAGTGGCGCCGTCAGCTGCTCACGCCCCGCGTCCTCTGGCCGCTGCTGCTCGCCGGCCTGCCGGTCGCCGTCACCGGCGCCATGGCGTGGGCGGCGATCCATTTCCACGACAAGCTGGGCGACATCCCCAACCTCAGCGAGACCTACGCCAACCTCTACCACGCGCTCATCGTGCGCATCGTGCTCTTCTTCGGCTGCCTGGCGCTGTTCCTCAACCTGGTGCGCGGCGAGGTCGAGGAGCGCACCATGCACTACTTGCTGCTCACCCCGGTGCGCCGGCCGCTGATCGTGGCCGGCAAGTACATCGCGGCGGTGGGCACGGGGTGGCTGCTCTTCGGGACCACGACCATCTTCAGCTGGGTGCTCATCCACCTGCCCAAGGGCCTCGGCACCGCGTTCGCCGGCGGCGCGTTCAAGCAGCTCGCGGCATACCTGGCGATGACGATGCTCGGCTGCATGGGCTACGGCGGCGCCTTCCTGCTCCTCGGTTCGCTGTTGCGTAGCCCCGGCCCGATGGTGGCGCTGTTCTTCGTTTGGGAGTGGTTCCAGTTCCTGCTGCCGCCCCTGCTCAAGCAAGTCTCGGTGGTGCACTACCTCAAGGCGCTCACCCCCGTGCCGATCAGCGAGGGCCCGTTCGCCCTCCTCGCCGATCCCACGCCGGTCCCGGTGGCCGTGCTGCAGGTGGCGCTCTACGCCGCGCTTACCGTGAGCCTCGCCGCGTGGGTGGCGAGCCGCGCCGACCTCGACTACGGCAAGGGCTGAGGCCGCTCGCCGCGCCGCCGCGCGCGTGGTCTCGCTTGCTCCACCCGGCTCACCTTGCCGGGTTGCTAAACTTCGAGCGTCCGCACATCAAGGCTGGCCAGCAGAAAGGACTCGCTCGTGAAGAAAGCCCTTGCCCTGACCCTCCTCCTTGGCGTCCCCGCCGTCAGCTTCGGCGGCGCCAAGCCTCCCGCGGCGCCGAAGCCGGTGGCCGCGCCGTTTCACGTCAGCTCCTGCAACAGCACCTCGACCTGCCGCCAGGAAGACCCGGCGGTGGCCGGCGTCGTCGGCAGCGGCAAGGCCGCCAGCACCGACGCCGGGTTCTTCGCCCTCTGGGCAGGGCGCAGCGAGGCCGACCTGCACGGCATCAGCGCCCGTCGGTTCGACAAGACCAATCCGCTGAGCGCCGACACGCTGTTGAGCCCGGTCGCCGGCGACCAGTACGACCCCGGCATCACCGTGCAGAAGGCGGGCACCTTCGTCGCCGTGTGGTCCGAGATCAGCGGCGGCCACAGCGACATCAAGGCGCAGCGGCTCAGCGCCGCCGGCGTGCCGCTGGGCGCGCCGATCGCCGTCAACGTCGACGACCCGGCCGCGCCGGGCGTGCCCGACGACCTGTTGCCGGTGGTGGCGCCGACCAAAGACGGCGGCTTTGCCGTGGCGTGGATGAGGGTCCTCGCCGGCGTCCCCTTCAGCCCAACCTCGCCGCAGGTGGTGTTCCGGCGCTTCGATGCCGCCGGCGTGCCTCGGGGCCCGCAGATCGCGCTCAGCCAGGGGCTCTCCGACGACCGGCCGGCGCTGTGTGTCGACAGCGTCGGCAACGTCAACGTGGTGTGGGCCTCGGTGGACAAGTTCGTCCCCTTCGCGCAGCTCCACTACGGCGTCTCGATGCGGCGGCTGTCGGCTGCCGGCGTGCCGCTCGCCGCCGAGCAGGTGGTGACGCCGCCGAAGTCGAACGTGCCGCTGCACCCCTCGATCTCGTGCGCCAGCAACAACAGCTTCGTCGTCGTCTGGCACAGCGACCAGGCGCCGGCGACGGTGGGCACAGACATCCTCGGCCAGAAGTACACGAAGGCCGGCGCCAAGTCGGGAGCGCAGTTCGTCGTCAACGCGACGACCGCCAACGAGCAGCGCAACCCATCGATCGCCCACGACGCCACCAACGCCTTCGTCATCGTCTGGGAGACGGCGACGGCCAACAACGGCGGCAAGCTGGGGATCTTCGGCCGCCGCTACAGCGGGAACGGCAAGGCAGGCGCGCAGTTCGAAGTCGCGGCGAACCAAGCGGAGAGGACGCTCAACGCGGTCGTGGCCCCCACCAGCGCCAACGGCAACTTCGTCGTCCTTTGGCAGGACGCCAGCCGGGAGATCTGGGGCCGGCGCTTCACTCCCTAGCGGGCTGAGACGGCGGGGCGGCGGCGCTCGGCGGTGGTCCGAGGTCGAGCACCAGATAGTCGGTGTCCTCGAAGGCGACCCGGACGCCGGGGCTGCGCAACAGCTGGAGCGTCAGGGCCTGATAGGCCGGCACCCGCCACAGCGTCACCCAGCGGCAGCCGAAGACCTCGCGGATGCTGCGCGCCGGATCGCCTGCGCGCCCCTGCACGACCGTCACGTAGCGCTCGAAGCGGACGGGGTCTTTGAGGTAGAACACCGTCGGGTCGAGGGCGACGAGGGATTGCACCTGCGGCGCGGCGTACAAGAGCGGCGAGCTGTCGGCCCACTGCCCGGTGAAGACGCGGTCGCCGGCCGCGGCGTGCTGGCCCAGCCAGCGCGCCATGGCGAGCGGTGCCGACCGCACGCCGTAGTCCTGCACGCGTAGCGATGTGACGGTGATGATCACTGCCACAACTGCCGCGGCGGCCAGCGCGCGGCGCGTCCACGGCTTGGGCGCCGAGAGCTGGCGCAGTACGCCCTCGCGCACCACCAACGCCAGGGCCAGCAGGGCCAGCGGCTCGCCGAGCTCGAGGAAGCGGCGAATGGCGACGGTGCCCACCATCAGGAAGGCGAAGGCGGGCAACGCGGCGATAAGCGTGGCGCGGCTGCGTAGGCGCGGGTGCAACAGCAGCGCCCCAGCGACGGCGACAGCCACCACGTAAGCCGGCCACTGCCCGCCGATGAGCCAGGCGCTCGGCGGCATCAGCTCGGTGCCGAGCTGGCTCTTGAGCGCGGCGTTGCCTTGCGAGGTGGCCTGGAACGGCACCACGAAGTTGGCGATGACGAAGAGCTTGAAGTTCGCCGGCACCTCGGGGTGGACGAGCTGGCCGAGCAGCCAGCCGCCGGCCGCCGCGGCGGGTGGTTGCCAGGGGACGCGGGCGGCGAGCGACGAGGCGGTGCCGCGCGTCTCGTCCGCGTCGCGCACCACCAAACCGGCGAGCGACCACAACACC
>DATNCU010000334.1:0-3396 GCA_035607145.1 Thermoanaerobaculia bacterium | reverse complement strand
CTCGGGAGCGGGGCGGTCGCCCTTGTAGGTGCCGCCGGTGGCCTGGCCGTAGTGGTTGATGTCGTAGAACTCGATGACGTCGCCGCTGGTGGCGTCGACGCGGCCGCGCCAGGTGCCGGGCTCGCCGACGCGCTTGAAGGTGAACTGCCATACCAGCTGCAGGCCGCGGCCCTGACCGTAGCGGTAGCCGTCGAGCTGCGAGTCGTCGATGACGTTGGCGGGCATCAGGTGGAGCGAGCCCTTGTCGACGAAGCGGTCGCCGGGGAACAGGCCGCCGATGGCGTCGCCGAGCGCGGCGCGCGCGGCAGCCTTGGTGATGCGGACCTGGGGAGCGGCGGCGCCGGCCGGCGGCAGGTTCTCGCTGCCGAACTGGATGAGGTTGCCGTTGTTGACGCGGAAGACGACGCGCGCGCCCTCGACGGGCATGCCGCCGCGGACGACGTTGAACTCGAGGAACCAGACGTGCGTGGCCGGCTGTCCGGACGCCGCCTGGTCGAGCACCAGCTCGGAGGGGTTGAAGCCCATCATCTGCGCCACGCTGGGCATGAAGTCGCGGGCGACGCGCTCCATGGCGGCGAGGTCGACGCGGCCGCCGCCGAGGGCCTTGACGTCGCCGCCGGCGAGGTTGTTGCCGCGGCCGGGCACCCACGGGATGCCGGCGCCCTCGGCGTAGGCGACGTTGCCGGTGCGCTTGTCGACGTCGGCTGCCCAGTTGCCGCCGCGGGCCTGGGCGAACGCGTCGAAGCGGTTGCCCATCGCCTTGTCGACGAAGGGCCGCAGCGTGTCCATCGACTCGGTGTCGGGGGCGAGGGCCGTCCGGCCGGTGGTGAACGCGCGATCGGCGAGGCTGCCGCGGAGGGCCTTGTCCTCCTTCGGAGCCGCCACCGCGTGCAAGGCGCCGGCGACGAGCGAGCCGGCCAGCAAGCCGCAGAGAGCCAGATGCAGGGACCTACGAGCCATGTTGTTCCTCCTGGGAACGGAAACGGGTCAGGGCCGATTCGAGACGGTTTGGCTGCGCGGGCATAGGGCAAGGGGCGCGCCAGGAGTGGAGCAGGGTTTGGCCCCGCCAGGATGTGTTGAAGGATCAGTTGTTTGCGTCGAACGATGGCGCAATGGCATCGCCGGTTGATGGGTCAGAAGCTGATCGCGAGGCGGGCGCACTGCGAGCGGAGGGTTATTTCGTGACCCTTGCCGCGGCGCCGCTATACTGCCGCCCGCTTCCATGCGCATCAGCCCGATCGCACTCGCCAGTGCGCTGGCCCTTGCGGTGCCCGCCTTCGCCGGTGCGGCAGCTCCTGCCGCTCCGCCGCGGCGGCCCAACCTCGTCCTCGTCACCCTCGACACCACGCGAGCCGACCACCTCGGCGCGTGGGGGTGGCCGCATGCGCACACGCCCAACCTCGACGCGCTAGCGAAGCGCGGCACGCGGTTCGTGCGCTGCGACACGGTGGCGCCGATCACGCTCGTCAGCCACGCCTCCATCCTCACCGGCCTCTATCCGCCACGACACGGCGTGCGCGACAACGGCACCTTCGCGCTGGCGCCGAAGGTCGAGACGGTGACCGAGGCCCTGCGCGCCGCGGGCTACGACACCGCGGCGATCGTCTCCGCCATCGTCCTGGCGCGGCGGCACGGGCTCGACCAGGGCTTCCGCACCTACGACGACGACCTCGGCACCGGCTACGCGGCGGGCACCGAGGAGAGCGAACGGCAGGCGGGGCCGACCACCGACGCGGCGCTGGCCGCGCTCGGCCGGCTGCGCGCGCCGTATTTCTTGTGGGTGCATTACTACGACCCGCACGAGGAGTACCGGCCGCCGTCCGACGTCGCCGACGCGGTGAAAGGCCCTCACCGTTTGTATGACGGCGAGATCGCCTACATGGACCGCGAGCTGGGCCGCCTGCTGAAGGCGCTGCCGGCGGACACCGTCGTCGCGGTCGTCGGCGACCACGGCGAGATGCTCGGCGATCAGGGCGAGCTCTCGCACGGCCTGCTGCTCGGCCCCGGCGCGCGGCGGGTGCCGCTGATGGTCGCGGGGCCCGGCGTGCCGGCGGGCAAGGATGAGGAGTGCCTGGTGCGTACGGTCGACGTGGCGCCGACGCTGCTGCGGCTCGCCGGGTTGCCGGTGCCACGCGGGGTCGACGGCGCGTCGCTGCTGCCGCTTCCCTCTGCAGGCCGCGACTGCAAGCGCCGCAGCTACGCCGAGAGCTTCCTGCCCTTCTTCGCCTACAAGTGGTACCCACTGCGCGCGCTCTCCGATGGCGCGTTTCTCTACCTGCAGGCGCCGCAGCCGAGCCTCTTCCACATCGCCGCCGATCCCGACGAGGCTGCCGACCTCGCGCGCGAACACCCGCAGACGGTGGAACCGTGGCGGCGCCGGCTCGAGGAGCTGCTGCGCACGATGGGCGAGTCGCTGACGCCGCAGGTGAAGGCGGAGAACGTGCTCACCGCCGAGCAGCGCGCGCAGCTCGAGAGCCTCGGCTATGTCTCCGGCGCGTCAGGCGGGCAGGTGAAAGCGGACCTCCCCGATCCGCGCGCCATGGCGCCGGTGGCGCAGGCGCTCCACCGCGCCGTCGTCACGATTCAGCAGGGGCGCTGTGCCGAGGCGCTGCCGGAGCTGCAGAAGATCGTCAAGCAGGACCCGCACAACTTCCCGGCGCTGCAGCTCGCCGGCCAGTGCGTGCGCGACGCCGGCCGCGAGTCGGACGCGCTGGCGCTGTTCCAGCGCGCGGCGAAGGAGAACGAGCTGTCGGCAGTGCCGCTCGCCAACATGGGCGGCTCGTACCTCGCGCTCGGCAAGCGCGACGACGCGGAGCGGATGTTCCGGCAGGCGCTGGCGCTCGACCCCACGCAACCAGAGTCGGCCACCAACCTCGCCCGCATCCTGCGCGAGAAGGGGGACGGGGCGCGGGCCGTCGAAGTGCTCGACGGCGCATTGGCGGCTGGCAGCCACGACCCGACCGTGTTCATGGAGCGCGGCACTGCGCTCGCCGAGGCGGGCAAGCTCGAGCCCGCGCTGCGCGACTTCCGGGAGGCGGCGCGGCGGGACCCCGCCGATCCGGTGCCGCTCGAGAACGCCGCCCGCGCCGCCTACCACCTCGGCCGCGCGCGCGAGGCGGCACAGACGTACGAGACGCTGTTGCGCCTCGCCCCCGATCGCGGCGACCTGTGGAAGACGCTCGGCGCGCTCTATCTCGAAGAGCTGGGGGAACGCGGCGAGGCGGAGCGCTGCTTCCGGAGAGCGCTGCAACTGGAGAAGGACCCGGCGGAGCGCGCGAAGCTCGAAGAGTTGTTGCGGGAGCCGTGACGCCGGAACATCGAGATCGCTTCGTCGCTTCGCTCCTCGCGATGACGTGGAGCTGTCATCGCGAGCCCGTGCGCTCGGCGCACGAATCA
>DATNCU010000293.1:0-5996 GCA_035607145.1 Thermoanaerobaculia bacterium | reverse complement strand
GAGTTCAAGGAGTTCTTCCCAAATAACGCCGTCGAGTACTTCGTTTCGTACTACGACTATTACCAGCCCGAAGCGTACGTTCCTCGCACTGACACATTCATCGAGAAAGACGCGGACATCAACGAAGAGATCGACAAGATGCGGCACGCGGCCACGCGCGCGCTCTTCGAGCGCCGCGACGTGCTCATCGTCGCCTCGGTGTCGTGCATCTACGGCCTCGGCTCGCCGGAGTCCTTCTACGACATGCTGCTGTTCTTCGACAAGGGCGAGGCGCCGGGCATGGACGCCGCGCTGCGCCGCCTCGTCGACATGCAGTACCAGCGCACCAACATGGACCTCTGGCACGGCAGCTTCCGCGCCCGCGGCGACGTGCTGGAGGTGCTGCCGGCCTACGACGAGCTGGGCATCCGCGTCGAGTACTTCGGCGACGAGATCGAGCGCATCAGCCGCTTCGACCCGCTGCGCGGCGAGGTGCTGCAAGAGGTCGAGCGCATCGCGCTCTACCCGCGCACCCACTACGTGACGCCGAAGGAGCGCATGCAGCGGGCGATGGTCACCATCCGCGAGGAGCTGCGGGAGCGGCTCGAGCAGCTGCACGCGGAGGACAAGCTGCTGGAAGCGCAGCGGCTCGAGCAGCGCACGCGCTTCGACCTCGAGATGCTCAAGGAGCTCGGGCACTGCCAGGGCATCGAGAACTACTCGCGGCACTTGACCGGCCGCGCCCCCGGTGAGCCGCCGCCGACGTTGCTCGACTACCTGCCCGAGGGCTACCTGATGGTGATCGACGAGAGCCACCAGACTGTGCCGCAGGTGCGCGGCATGTACCACGGCGACCGCTCGCGCAAGGAGACGCTGGTCGAGTACGGCTTCCGCCTGCCCAGCGCGCTCGACAACCGGCCGCTCACCTTCGACGAGTTCGACAAGAAAGTGGGGCAGCGGCTCTACGTCTCGGCGACGCCGTCGCCCTTCGAGCTCGAGCGCACCGGCGGCGTGGTGGTGGAGCAGCTCATCCGCCCCACCGGCCTGGTCGACCCGGAGGTCGAGGTGCGGCCGGCGAGCGGCCAGGTCGACGACTTGCTCGCCGAGGTGCGCACCGTCGCCGGCCGCGGCGAGCGGGTGCTGGTGACGACCCTCACCAAGCGCATGGCCGAGGAGCTGACGCACTACTTCCAGGAGCTCGGCGTACGCGTGCGTTACATGCACTCCGACATCGAGACCCTGGAGCGAGTAGAAATCTTGACCTCCCTACGCCGCGGCGAGTTCGACGTACTCGTCGGCATCAACCTGCTTCGCGAGGGGCTCGACCTGCCCGAGGTGGCGCTAGTGGCGGTGCTCGACGCCGACAAGGAAGGCTTCCTGCGCAGCGAGACCTCGCTCATCCAGACCGCCGGCCGCGCCGCGCGCAACCTCAACGGCCGGGTGATCTTCTACGCCGACACCAGCACCGGCTCCATGGAGCGCGCGCTCGACGAGACCCGGCGCCGCCGCGAGCGCCAGGAAGCTCACAACCTCGAGCACGGCATCGAGCCGAAGACCATCCTCAAGGACATCCACAACCCGCTCGTGCGGCTGTCGGAGCTTGACCTTTACGACCCTACGCCGCGCCGACTATCAGAGATCGCCGAGGACGCCTCCATCCCCCTCAGCGATCGCATCGCGCGGCTCGAGAAACAAATGAAGGAGCACGCCCGAGCGCTGGAGTTCGAGGAGGCCGCGAAGATCCGCGACCAGCTCAAGGAGCTAAAGGATCTGCGGATCTACGCGTAGCGGCGCCGTCTAATCTGTCAGCGCCACCACTGGGTCGATGCGCGCGGCGCGGCGCGCGGGTACGACGCAGGCGGTCAGAGCCACGAGCGCCAGTAAGACCGTCGTTGCGGCCACGACCGTGGGCTCGAACGGGGTGACGCCGTAGAGGACGCCACTGAGCGCCTTGCGCAGCAAGAAGACGCCGCCGAAGCCGATCACCACGCCGATGGCGAGGAGCAACGCTCCTTCGCCGAGGACCAGCTTGAAGACCTGCCCGCTGGCGCTCCCCAGGGCCATGCGGATGCCGATCTCGCGGCGGCGTTGGCTGACCTGGTAGGCGAGGACGCCGTAGATGCCGACGGTGGCGAGCAGCAGCGCCAGCAGGCCGAAGCCGGTGGCGAGGCGCATGGCGACGCGGCGGCCGGCCACGGAGTCGTCGACGCGCGCTGCCATCGTCTGCACGTCGTAGAACGGCAGCTCCGGATCGACGGCGGTCAGCTCGCGGCGGATGGTGCTGGTCAGGCGCAGCGGATCGCCGCTGGTCCGCGCGACCAGCGTGATGGTGCGGGCGGCGCTCTGCGTATAGGGGAAGTAATAGGCGCCGAGCCGCTCCTCGGCGGAGGCGAGCCCGCGCTGTTTGACGTCGCCGACCACTCCGATGACCTCGAGGTAGCG
Organism: Thermoanaerobaculia bacterium; assembly: GCA_035607145.1. Classification (GTDB taxonomy): domain Bacteria; phylum Acidobacteriota; class Thermoanaerobaculia; order Multivoradales; family JAIOJS01; genus DASYQD01. The sequence continues at coordinate 3,575 of DATNCU010000293.1, read as the reverse complement.
CGCATCCGGTGCCGGCTTGGTGATTTCTTCGGCATTACGTGGGCTGAACATGCGGCGACCGATGGGGTCCTTGCCGGGCCAGAACTTGTCGGCGAGGCGCTGGTCGACCACCACTACCAACTTCGAAGTCGAGGTGTCGCGCTCGTCGATCGGGCGGCCGCGCCGCACCGGGATGCCGAGAGTGGAGAAGTAGCCCGGCGTCACCTCGACCTGCGCCGGCGAGATGAGGGATTCGCCCGGGGAGGGAACGTAGCCCTCGGCGATGATGACGCTGTCGCTGTAGTTGCCGGCGAATGGGGCGGCGCTGGCGAAGGCGGCGCCCTCGACGCCGGGCAGCGCGCGGAGCCGCTCGAGCGCGCGAGTGGCGAAGGCGGCGCGGTCGACTTCCTCGGGGTAGGTGGCGGTGGGCAGGCTCACCTTGCCGCTGAGCACGCCCGCCGGCGCGAAGCCCGGCCGCACGCGCAGCAGCTCTTCGAAGCTGGCGAGCAGCAGGCCGGCGCCGAGCAACAACACGAAGGCGAAGGCAACTTGCGCGGCGACCAGCGCCCGGCGGACGGAGCGTGCGCCGCGGCTGGCGGTGCCGGCGCGGCCCTCCTCCCGCAGAGTGTGGGCGAGACTGGCGCGGCCGCCTTGTGCGAACGGCAATGCCGCCAGCAGCGCACCGAGCAGCAGGCTCGCGAGCGCCACGAGCCCGAGGGTGGGCGCGCCGAGCGTCACCTCGTAGCCGCGCGGGATGCGCTCCGCCATCGTCGGGGCGAGCCAGCGCAGGACCAGTGCCGCGATGACGGCGCCCGCGATCCCCGCCGTCGCCGTCAGCAGCAGGCTCTCGACGAGCAGCTTGCGCAGCAGCCGCCACGGGCCCGCGCCCAGCGCCTGCCGTGCTGCCACCTCGCGCGCCCGCGCCGTGGCGCGCACCAGCGCCAGGTTGGCGACGTTGACGCAACCGATCGCCAGCACCACCAGCACGCCGGCCCAAAGCAGGAACAGCGGGTTGCGGACGTCGCGCACCAGCCGCTCCTGGAGCGGAGCGACGTTGGTCGTGTAGCCGGCGTCGAGCAGCAGCTGGCGCAGCTCGGGCGTCCGCTCCATGTTCGCCGCGTTCAGCGCGTGCAGCTGCTGGCGGGCCTGCTCGACGGTGGCGCCGTCGCGAAGCCGGGCCACCATCTGGTAGTTGTTGCTGTGGCGCTGCGCCTCGGCGCGGTCCTCGGCGGTGAATGCGCACGGCAGCCAAAAGGCAGGGTCGGCGTCGACGAAGAGGAAGTGGCGCGGCAGCACGCCGACCACGGTGTGCGGCACGCCGTTGACGCGCAGCTCCTTGCCGATGGCGTCGTCGCTGCCGGCGTAGAGGCGCTGCCAGAGGCCGTAGCCGAGCACGATCTTGTGCTCCTGCCCGATCACGCCGTCGCGCTCCTCGAGCAGCCGGCCGCGAAAGGCGCGGGCGCGAAGCAGTGGGAAGAGCGACGGCGTCGCCAGCGCGCCGGTCACCCGCTCGACGCCGTCGCGCGTCCCCAGCGTGCGGCCCGTCTGGTTGTAGAGCGCGACCTCGGCAAAGGCGGGGATCCGCTCGCGGCGGTCGAAGTAGTCGGGGACGCTGTTGTCCGCTTCCACAACGCCCGCCTTGGGGTAGCTGTTCGCCACCCACACCAGCCGGTCCGGCTGCGCCACGGGTAGCGGCCGCAGCACCACCGAGTCGACCACCGTGAAGACGACGGCGTTGGCCGCTAGGCACAGAGTCAGGGTGACGAGCACCGGCAGCGCGAAGCTCTTGTCGCGCGCCATGGCGCGCAGGGCGATGCGGATCTCGTGGACGAGCTCGGACATGGCGTCCTCCTGAAGGGTCCCGTGCTCCCCTACGCACCGCTGGCGCGGCGGGTTTCAGCAGCGCTTAGCCGGCAGGCCGCTGCGCCAGCAGACGCCGGCACCTCGCCGCTTCCGCCGTGCGGCCGGCGCGGTCGTAGCGGCGCGCGACGGTCTCGGCCGCCAGAGTCGGCGCGCCCTCCGCGGGGTCGTCCTCGGCAGCAGCGGTGCGCGCGTGGGTGGCGAGCTCTTCGGCCGCGTCGAGCTTGCCGGCCGCGGAGAGCGCAACTGCCAGCGCGATCTCGGCCGCAGCGATCTCCGCGGGGTCCCGCGGGTCGCGGCGCTGCTGGATGGCGAGCGCATCGCGGCCGGCCGCCTCCGCCTCCGTCGGCCGGTCCAGCGCCGCGAGCGCAATGGCCAACCCGCTCAGGCTCTTGCCGCAATAGGGATGCTCCGGGCCCAGGAACTTCTGAAATAGCGCCAGGGTCTGGCGCTGCAGCCGCTCGTATTCCGCGAAGTTCCCCTCGGCGGCGACGGTTTCCGCCAGGTTGAAGAGGGTGGCGGCGACGGCGAAGCTCTCGTCGCCGAGCAGCTTGCGATTCATCGCCAGCTCTTCGCGGTGGACGGCCTCGGACTCGGCGTTGCGGTTCTGCTTGTAGAGGTCGATCGCCAGGCTGCCCAGCATCAACGCGACGTCCGGGTGCTCGGGGCCGTGCACGCGGCGCAGCGCCGCCAGGGCTTCCCGGTGCATCGCTTCGGCCTCGTGGTACTTGCCTTGTTTCTGCACGGCGTTGCCGAGGTTGTGCAAGCTCCAGGCGACCAGCCGGTGGTTGGGGCCCAGCGTCTTGCGACGCATGGCGAGCGCCTCGCGGTTGAGCGCTTCCGACTCGGCATATCTGCCCTGGTCGTAGAGGTTGTTGGCCAGGTTGCTGAGGCCGACGGCGACCTCGGGGTGCTCGGCCCCCGAGGCGGTGCGATAGAGCGTGAGGGCCCGCCGGTGAAGCTCCTCGCCTTCCTTGTAGCGGCCCTGGCCGTCGATCACCAGGCCGAGGTAGTCGAGCGTCTTCGCGTTGGAGGGATCCGCCTCGCCGACGACGCTGGCGCGCGTGGCGAGCGCCCCGCGGTGCATCGCCTCGGCCTCGGCGTACTTGCTCTCGTAGAAGAGCGAGCGGCCGATCTGGTCGAGGCTCGCGGCGATCTCGACTGGCGATGCATGCGCGTCGTGGCGCCGCAGCTCGAGGGCCTGGCGATGGAAGCGCGTCGCCTCCGGATAGAGACCGAGGTTGACGTAGACCCGCCCGATGGTGTCGAAGAGCGTGGCCTGCACGTCGGGTTGCCCCTTCAGCTCACCGCCGACGCGCTGCGCGCCGGCGTCGAGGATCTCGCGGGCGGTGATGGTGCGGCTGTTCGGGGCGTCGGGATCGGAGACCTTGAAGAGATCGACCAGGAACTCGGTGACCTTCTCGGCCTTGAGGCGCTCGCGGTCGGCGCGGCGCGACTGCAGCGTGGTGAGCACGACGGTCACCAGGCTGAGCGCCACCAGCAGCACGGTGGCGGCGGCCGGCAGCCAGTTGCGGCGCAGGAAGCGGGAGGCGCGGTAGGTCCAGGTGCCGCGGCGCGCGGCCACCGGCTGCCGCTCGAGGTGGCGCTCGAGGTCGTCGGCGAGCGCCGCCGCCGACCGATACCTCTGGCCCGGCTCCTTGCGCAGCGCCTTGAGCACGATGGCGTCGAGGTCGCCGGCGAGCTGGCGCCGCCGCTCGGGAGGCGCTGCCAGGCTC
>DATNCU010000284.1:0-8013 GCA_035607145.1 Thermoanaerobaculia bacterium | reverse complement strand
ATCTCGGGCCCCTCGGTGCGAGCGATCTGCTCTTGCAGCGCAGCGCGCAGCCGCCTGAATGCCTCTTGCGACTCGCCCGCCTCGCCCTTGACGTCGCGCCGCTCGCCGGGGTCACGCGAGAGGTCGAAGAGCTGCCAGCGGTCGCTGCCCAGCTCGGTGACCAGCTTGTAGCGGTCGTCGGCAACGGCGCGCCAGCGGTTCATCATCGCGAAGGCGTGCCGGTCGCCGCCGCGATCGCCGTCGAGCCGCGGCAGCAGCGAGCGCCCCTCGAAGCCCTGCGCCTCGATCGGCAGCCCGAGCAGGTCGAGCAGTGTCGGCACGAGGTCGAGGTTCTCGACCACGCCCGCGAGCCGCTCGCCGTGCCGTTGCTGCGGCAGCCGCAGCAGCAGCGGCGTCTTCACCTCGGCGTCGTAGACGTTTGTGCAGTGCCGCACGGTGCCGTGCTCGAGGAACGACTCGCCGTGGTCGGAGAGCACCACCAGGATGGTGCGCTGCAAGAGTCCCTTCTCGCGCAGCCCGTCGACGAGCTTGCCGAGCTGGGTGTCGACATAGGCGACCTCGCCGTCGTACAGGCCCTGGAGGAAGCGCACCTCACGCGGCCCATAGCTCACCCGTGGCCCGCCGGCGAGCGACCGCGCGATCGGGGTCGGATCGCCGCGCAGCACCCACGGTTGCTCCGTGCGGCGGCCGATGCGGAACTCCTTGCGATAGGGGCGCGGCGGGTCGTAGGGCCCGTGCGGGTCGATGTAGTGCAGGTAGAGAAAGAACGGCTCGCGCAGCCGCTCGGCCGCCGCGATGCCGCGACTGGTGACGCAGGAAGCGCCGCGCCAGAGGCACTCCTCGTCGAAGCGCGTAAAGCCGCGGCCGAAGCCGCCGCCAGGGTTGTAGCGCGTCGGGCCCTTCCGCATCACCGCGCTCGCCGACACCGCCGCCGTCGCCCAGCCGCGCGCCGCCAGCAGCTCGGCGATCGACGGCGTGTTCGCCGGGATCCCCAATCCACCACCCGGCTGCCCCAGGAAGCGCGCCGGATACCGCGACGTCAGCAGCGAGTTGACCGACGGATAAGTGCACGAAGCCTGCGCCCGCGCGTCGGTGAACAAATAGCTCTCCGCCGCCAGCGCATCGAACCGCGGGCTCGTCGGCCGCTCGTACCCGTACGCCCCCAGGTGGTCGGCGCGCAACGTATCCACCAGCACCACCACCACGTTCCACCGCCCGCGCTGAATGGGCAGCCGACACGCGAACCCCACCAAGGCCACCGCGATGAGCACGCACAGCCGTCGCATCGGAGCGCGGATCGTAACCCGCGGAATGATCCCGACGACCATGCGTACCACGACTCCATGTGCGCCATCGTCTCGCCACAAACGCTGAGGACCCACGCGGGCGCCGGCGGAGCGGGCGCCCGGGCCGAGGGCTCCCACTCGCGCGCAGCGTCTTCGCGAGCACGAGTGGGAAACGGACCGAGGCGGGGACCCGCGCAGCCGGCGCCCGCGTGGGTCGTCACCAACGCCGGCTTACGATCCTCGCGTCCCTGTTAGTCTCGCGCCCAATCAGAGGAGGAGCCCGACCATGTGGGGGATTCTCATCGCCGTAGCCGTCATCGTCCTGCTCATCGCCTGGGTGGTGAGCCTCTACAACCGCCTCGTCACCCTCCGCAACCGCTACAAGAACGCCTTCTCGCAGATCGACGTCCAGCTCAAGCGCCGTTACGACCTCATCCCCAACCTGGTCGAGACGGCGAAGGGCTACATCCGCCACGAGCGCGAGACGCTAGAGGCGGTGGTCGCCGCCCGCAACCGCGCCGTCACCGCCGTGCAGGCGGCTGCCGCGCGCCCCGGCGACCCCGAGTCGATGCGCCAGCTGCAGAGCGCCGACGCCGCGCTCACCGGCACTCTCGGCCGCCTCTTCGCCGTCGCCGAGGCCTACCCCGACCTCAAGGCCAACCAGACCATGCAGACGCTGATGGAGGAACTCACCTCCACCGAGAACCGCGTCGCCTTCTCCCGCCAGGCCTTCAACGACGGCGTCACCCAGTACAACACCGCGCGCGAGACGATGCCGACCGCGCTGCTCGCCGGCGCCTTCGGCTTCCAGGAAGCGCAGCTGTGGGTGATCGAGGCGCCGCAGGAGCGCGAGGCGGTCAAGGTCTCGTTTTAGCCCGTGGACTTCTTCGGCCACCAGGACGCCGCCCGCCGCAGCACGCGGCGGCTGGTGCTCCTCTTCGCGCTCGCCGTGATCGCCACGGTGCTGGCGATCTATCTCGCCGCGGTGATCGCCTTCCACGACGACCTGCAGAACACGGCCGAGCTCCACGGCCGCGTCTTCTGGCCGTGGAACGCCGTGCTGCTCGGCTGGGTGTCGGGGCTCACCGGCGCGGTGATCGCCGGCGGGTCGCTCTACAAGACGGCGGCGCTCTCGCGTGGCGGCGGCGTGGCGGTGGCGACGCTGCTCGGCGGCAAGCCGCTCGAGCCCGGCAACGCCTCGCCCGCCGAGCGGCGCCTGCTCAACGTCGTCGAGGAAATGGCGCTCGCCGCCGGCACCGCGGTGCCCTCGGTCTACGTGCTCCCCGACGAGCAAGGGATCAACGCCTTCGCGGCGGGGCTGTCACCGAACGCGGCGGTCATCGGCATCACCCGCGGCGCCGTCGAGCGTCTCGACCGCGACGAGCTGCAGGGCGTGGTGGCGCACGAGCTGTCGCACGTGCTCAACGGCGACATGCGCCTCAACCTGCGGTTGATCGGCCTGCTGCACGGCATCCTCGTCATCAGCCTCATCGGGTTTTGGATCCTGCGTTTCTCGGGCGGCAGCGGCTCCTCGTCGTCGTCGCGCGGCGGCAAGAAAGGGGGCGGCGGCGGCAGCGCCGCGCTCTTCGGGCTCGCGCTCTACGTCATCGGCTGGATCGGCGGCTTCTTCGGCGGCCTCATCAAGAGCGCCATCTCGCGCCAGCGCGAGTTCCTCGCCGACGCGGCCGCGGTGCAGTTCACCCGCAACCCGCTGGGCATCGCCGGCGCGCTCAAGAAGATCGGCGGCCTGTCGAGCGGCTCGAAGGTGGCGAGCCCCAACGCGCCGCAGGCGAGCCACCTGTTCTTCGGCAACGCGCTTCAGGAGAGCCACTTCGCCTGGCGCTCCACGCATCCGCCGCTCGCCGAGCGCATCCAGCGGCTCGACCCGGCGTGGGACGGCACGTATCCGCAGCTTGCGGGCGACGACGAGACGCCGGGGAAGAAGCCGAAGCGCGCGAAGGCGGCGGGGCGGTCGCGCGGCGCCGATCGGCTCACCGACCTGGTGACGGCGGGCACGATTTCCCCGAAGGCCGCCGAGATGACGGGCATGGTGCTCGCCGGCATCGTCGAAGCGGTGCCGCAGACCGCCGAGGAGCTGGCGCCGCTCGCCGAGGCGCTCTCGCCGGAGCAGATCGCCGCCTCCGCCGGGCAGCCGCGGCCGGCGCACCTCGCGGCGGCGGCCGGCATGCTCGCCGCGCTGCCGGAAGGGCTCGCCACCCGCGCCCGCGAGCCGATGGCGGCGCGCGCCGTGGTGCTGGCGCTGCTCTGCGACCGCGACGCCGCGGTGCGCGCGCGGCAGCTCGAGCGCGTGACGGCGAGCGGCGATGACGCCCTCGCGCGCGAGCTCGCAGCAGCGTTGCCCGGAGCCGACGCGCTCGCGAGCGAGGCACGGCTGCCCCTCGTCGACCTCGCGGTGCCAGCGCTGCGGCGGCTGTCGCGGCCGCAATACCAGACCTTCCGCGCGCTCCTCGACGAGCTGGTGCGCGCCGACCAGCGGCTGTCGCTCTTCGAGTGGGCGCTGCACCGCGTGCTGCTGCGCCACCTCGAGCCCTGGTTCGCGGAGACGAAGAAGGTGCAGCGCGTCACCAACTACGCGCTCCGCGGGCTCGGCGCGCAACTCTCGCTGCTCCTCTCGACGCTCGCGCACGCAGGGAGTGACGACTCCGCCGCCGCGCAGAGCGCCTTCGCCGCCGGCGTCGCCGCACTCGGCGACCAAGCACCGACCGATCTCGCTCTTCAACCCCGCGCCGACTGCACCTTCGGCAAGCTCGACGGCGCCCTCGACGCGCTCGCCGGCGTCGCCCCGGCCCGGCTGCGCGAGCTCCTCACCGCCTGCGCGGCCGCAGTCGCGAGCGACGGCGTCGTCTCCGGCGCCGAAGGCGAGCTGCTCCGCGCCGTCGCCGACGCCCTCGGCTGCCCGGTGCCGCCGCTGCTCAAGCGCGCCGCCTAGGGCAGCCGCGCGCGCGACAGCGTGCAAGCGGCCGGCGAGCCGTCGCCGCTGGCACGCCGATAGCAGGCCGTTCCCCGCCCGTTGGAACGGGCCGCTATGCTCGCGCACCGGCCGGCCGGCTCATCGTCGTCCTGATGAGCGGCCCGCCGACCCTCGCCAGTCAGGAAGGAGATCCCTAGTGCAAACGACTCGGAGGATGGGGCCGGGGCTCCGGCTGCTCTTGCTGCTCATCGTGCTGGTGGTCGCCACGGCCGGCGTCCTCTCGCTCTTCGGTTGGGGGCCGTCGCCCAAGGTCGACCTGCGCGCCGGTGCGCCCGGCATCGGCCAGCGAACCCCGCTCTCGGTCACCGTGCGCGAGTCTGCGCGCGGCCTCGCCGGCGTGCGCGTCGTGCTCACCCAGAACGGCAAGGACGAGGTCTTGGCGCAGGAGAGCTTCGCGCCGCGCCCGCTGTGGAAGGTGTGGGGCGAGCGCACGCCGGAGCGCAAGCTCGACCTCGAGGTGGGCAAGAAGAAGCAGACCTGGCTTGCCAACGGCGAGGCGGTGATTCGCGTCGAAGCGGCGCGCGCGGGGGGCATGCTCCGCCACCCCGGCCCGGTGGTGCAGGAGCTCAAGCTCCCGGTGCGCGTCTTCCCGCCGGCGCTCAACCTGCTCTCGACGCAGACCTACGCCGCGCAGGGGGGCTCGGAGGCGGTGGTGTACCACGTCGAGCCCGCGGCGGTGCGCCACGGCGTCGAGGCCGGCAAGTACTTCTTCCCCGGCGCGCCGCTTCCCGGCCGCGACGGCGAGTTCTTCGTCATCTTCGGCATCCCTTGGGACATGGAGACCCCCGACACCATCAAGCTCTTCGCGCAGGATGCGCTCGGCAACGAGGCGCGGCTGGGCTTCGTCGAGCGCTGGACGCCGCGGCCGGTGGGCAAGGCCGACATTCGCCTCAACGACCCTTTCCTGCAGAAGGTGGTGCCGGAGATCGCCTCGCACCGACCCGAGGTGGGATCGACCGACGACCTGCTCGCCGCCTACTTGAAGATCAACGGCGACCTGCGGCGCAAGAACGACCAGGAGCTGCTCGAGCTGGGCGCCAAGAGCAGGCCCGAGTTCCTCTGGAACCAGGCCTTCCTGCCCTTCCCCAGCGGCCAGGTGATGGAACGCTTCGCGGCGCGCCGCACCTACTTCTACGGCGACAAGGAGGTCGACCACCAGACCCACCTCGGCTTCGACCTCGCCTCCACGCAGCACGCGCCAGTGCCCGCCGCCAACCGCGGCGTGGTCATGCTCGCCGGCTACTTCGGCATCTACGGCAACACCGTGATCCTCGATCACGGCTATGGCCTGATGAGTCTCTACGCGCACCTCTCGTCGATCGACGTCAAGGAGGGGCAGACGGTGGAGCGCGGGCAGCGGGTGGGGGTGTCGGGCGCCACCGGTCTCGCCGGCGGCGACCACCTGCACTTCGCCACGTTGATCCGCGGCCTGCCGGTGACGCCGGTCGAGTGGTGGGACCCGCACTGGATCCAGGACCGCATCGCCCGCAAGCTCGGCGGCGCGCTGCCGTTCGGGCGGCAGGGCGGCGCGGCGCCCGCGGCGCCGACGCCGGCCGCCGCAACCGCGGGCGCGCCTGCGCCAGCAGCGAGCGCGGCGCCGCAGTAGGTAGACTCGCGGCCGCATGGCCGCGCCGCATCGCGACTACCGCCTCGTCGTCTTCGACTGGGACGGCACGCTGATCGACTCGATCGGCTCGATCGTCGCCTGCACCGAGGCGGCGCTCGCAGATGCCGGCGTCGAGCCGCCGCCGCTGCCGCTGCTGCGCGGCTCGATCGGGCTCGGTCTCACCGACAGCTTCGACCGCTTCTACCCGGCGCTCTCCGCGGAGCTCCGCGAGCGCATCCTCGACCGCTACCGCCACCACTGGGTGGAGACCTGGCACGCGCGACACGACCCGTTTCCGGCGACGGCAGCGACTCTCGTGCAGCTCGGCGAGGCGGGGATGTTGCTCGCCGTCGCCACCGCCAAGAGCCGCCGCGGCCTCGTCCGCGACTTCGAGCGCACCGGGCTCGGCGACCGTTTCCACGCCTCGCGCACGCTCGACGAGTGCCCGCCCAAGCCGAGCCCGGCGATGCTGCTCGAGCTCATGGAGGAGCTGGGCACCACGCCGCGGCAGACGCTGATGGTGGGCGACACCCGCTGGGACCTCGAGATGGCGAGCAATGCCGGCGTCGATGCGGTCGCGGTGCTCTGCGGCGCACAGCCGGAGGACGAGCTGCGCGGCTGCCGGCAGCTCGCCTGCCTGCCGCACGTGGGCGCGCTAGTGGAGTGGCTCGGGCTCGCCGCCGTCAACGGGCGAGAAGCGCCGTCGCTCGCTCCCGCGACGTAGCCGCCACCGGCGAGGCCCAGCCACCGAGGTGGCGCAGCGCGACGTCGGCCAGCGCCGCGATATGGTCCGGGCGCTCGTTGAGGCAGGGGATGTAGCGGTAGTCGCCGCCGCCCGCGTGGGTGAAGAACTCGCGGTTGAGGCCGTCGATCTCCTCGAGCGTCTCCAGGCAGTCGACGGAGAAGCCGGGGCAGAGGACGTCGACGCTCGCGAGCTTCTCGGCGCCGAGCCGCTTCATCGTCTCGTCGGTGTAGGGGCGCAGCCACTCCTCCTTGCCGAAGAGCGACTGGAAGGTGACCTCGAAGTCAGGGGCGGCGAGACCGAGCTCGGCGGCGACGCGGCGCGCCGTTTCGTGGCAGTGCGCGAAGTAGGGGTCGCCGGTGTCGACGTAGCGGCGCGGGATGCCGTGGAAGGTGAGGAGGAGCTTCTTGGCGCGGCCGCGCTCGCGCCATGAATCGCGGATGCTGGCAGCGAGCGCTGCTACGTAGCCGGCGTCGTGGTGGTAGTCGTTCACCGTGCGCAGCTCGGGCATCACGCGCCAGCTCGAAAGCTCGGCGAAGACGGCGTCGAAGGTGGATGCGGTGGTGGTGCCGGAGTACTGCGGATAGAGCGGGAAGACGAGCACGCGCCGGCAGCCGGCCGCCGCGAGCTCGCGCAGCGCCGCCGCCATCGAGGGGTTGCCGTAACGCATGCCGACCGCCACGCGAACCGGCTCGGCGACGCGCACGCGCAACGCCTCGCCGACGGCAGCCGCCACGGCGCGCGTGTGCACCAGCAGCGGCGAGCCCTCGGCCGTCCAGATCTTGCGGTAGAGCGCCGCCGAGGTCCTCGGCCGCGTGGTGAGCACGAAGAGGTGCAGCACCGGCAGCCACTTCCAGCGCGGCAGCTCGATGACCCGCGGGTCGGAGAGGAACTGCCGCAGGTAGCGGCGCAGCGCGGCGGGCGTCGGCGCGTCGGGGGTGCCGAGGTGGGCGACGAGCAGGCCGATCGGCGAGGGCTCACCCGGCTTGCTCTCGCTCACGCCGCGATAGAACGACATCGGCCGGCGAGCTTAGCAAGTCGGTTCGGTGCTCGGTTCGGTGCGCTACGCTCGCGCGCCGGCATGGGAACGGCTCCGATCGTCATCGTCGGCGGCGGCCTCGTCGGCCTCGCCACCGCCCGCGCGCTGCGCGCCGCGCTGCCGGCGGTGCCGCTCGTCGTGCTGGAGAAGGAGCCCGAGATCGCGCGCCACCAGAGCGGGCGCAACAGCGGCATCCTGCACTCGGGGCTCTACTACAAACCGGGGAGCTTGAAGGCGCGCTTCACGCGCGAGGGGCGGCGGCGTCTGATCGACTTCTGCGCCGAGCGCGGCATCCGCCACGAGGTCTGCGGCAAGGTGGTGGTGGCGACGCGCGCCGCCGAGCTGCCG
>DATNCU010000253.1:0-3233 GCA_035607145.1 Thermoanaerobaculia bacterium | reverse complement strand
TGGCAGGACTCCCAGCAGGTCCTACGGGTGGGAGACGTCGACACCGGCGAGGAGCGGTTCGCCGCCCCCTTCCGCACCAGGGAGCACTTCGCGGTCGTGGCCTCGAGCCCCGACGGCAACCGCCTGTTGGCGGCAGAGGGCGACACGGTGTCGATCTGGGCCGTCGGCGCCGAGCTCCTGCAGTCGACCCTCGCCGCGGCCACCTCGGCGTGCCTGGCGCCGCAGATCCGCCGGCAGAACCTCGGCGAGTCCGAGACCGAGGCGCATCAGACGTTCGAGGCCTGCGAGCGCCAGCACGGCCGCCGGTGACGCGGATGCCGCGAGCGCTCAGGCTCGCGCGGCCGGCGTTCGGCCCATCTCGCCGCGGGTGGCGGCTATCTTGCTGCGCTATCGCCGTCTGACCGAAAGGAGGCCTTCATGCTCAGCGACGTCAAGGTGCAACCCATGCTTCCCGTGTCAGATCTACCCGCGGCGGAGAAGTTTTACGAAAAGACGCTCGGCCTGAAGCGCGTCGGCGGCATGCCGGGAGTCGCCACGACCTACAAGAGCGGCGACACCACCCTCAACGTCTACAAGTCCGAGTACGCCGGCACCAACCAGGGTACGGCCGCGCTGTGGGAGGTCGACGACGTCGAGAAGACGGCCAAGGACCTCAAGGACAAGGGCGTGAAGTTCGAGTCCTACGACATGCCCGACCTGGAGCAGAAGGGCGACGTCTACCAGCACGGCGACTTCAGGGTCGCCTGGTTCAAGGACCCCGCGGGGAACATCCTGTCGATCCAGAACCGCTCCCGCGGCAAGCACTAGGGCGGCGCGCCGCCCAGCGCAGGCGCCGGCACCGGCGGCGGCAGGTCGCGCAGCACCGCCTCGACCTCGCGGCTGTCGCCGCCTCGCCCGCCGCCGCGCACGCGCAGCCGCACGCGCGTGCCCGGTGGGTCGTTACGTAGGTGCTCACGCACGGCGGCGGCGCCGAGCTTGCGCACCGCCACGCCGTCGAGGGCCAGCAGGCGGTCGCCGGGCATGACGCCGGCCGCCGCGGCGGGCCCGCCGGGGATGAGGTCCTCGACGACGAGCTCGCGGCCGTGCTCGACCAGCCACAGGCCGGCGCGGTCGAAGACGTCCTCCGTGGCGTCGCCGCCGGGCGCGAGGTAGAGCCGCTCGCGCCGGTAGTCGAAGGTGACGCGGAAGCGGCGCAGGACGCCGCCGCCGACGTTGCCGGCGAGGTAGCGGTCGGCGAGCGCGCCCTTCTCGGCGGTGACCAGCTCCGTGATGGGCAGCGGCACCTCCACCGTGCCGAGCATGAGCAGGCCGGCGCAGGTGACCTTGGCGCGCACGCCGCCGCCGACGCCCCAGCCGGTGACGGCGTCGATGTCAGGCCGGTAGCGCGCGACCAGGTCGTGGCGCTCGACGAACGGCCGGTGCAGCGCCACGGCGCCGCGGCTGCCGGTGTCGATGGTGAAGCGGCCGGCGAGACCGTCGATCGTCCCTGCGACCGCCGGCACGTGGCCGGCGAAGACGAAGGGCAGCTCGGTGCCGGCGCCTGTGCCACTGGCGGGGTCGAACTTCTCGGGCTGCGTCAGCGTCAGGCGGCGGCGCGCGTAGTCGATCTCGACGACGAAGCGCTGCAGCACCTCGAAGCCGAGCACGCCGGCAACGTCGACGCCTTCGACCTCGGCCAGGTTGGTGAGTGGCAGCACGTAGAAGATCTGATCGCGAAGCGTGGCCCCGCCGAGGCGCATCTCGCCGACGCGAGTGACCGCGAGCTCCTCGACGCCCTCGCCGATGCCGCGCGCCTGCAGCGCGCCCTCGGTGCGCAGGCCCAGCAGCTTGGCCGTCTTCGGCGTCACCAGGTTGAAGCCGCCGGAGTCGAAGAGCATGGGCAGCGCGCGGTGGCCGTCGAGCGCCACTTGCACGTAGACGTGGTTGTTGCGCAGCGTGAACGGCAGCACGACCGACGCGGCGCCGCCAGTGAGCGCGAAGTCGGCGGGCGGCCGCTGCGGCGGCGCGAAGGCGTCGTCGTCGAGCGGCGGGTCGACCTCGACAGCCGTCGCCTGCACCACCACGTCGTACTTTGCGTCGCCGGTGCCGGCGCGGGCGCTGAAGGCGACGAACACCGGCGCGGAGGTGCCGGAGTCTGCGGCTGCCGTCTCCACGGGACGCCAATCGCCGAGACGGCTGGTGATCGTCTCCAGCCCACCGTGCTCGACGGCGCGGTCGGGGAGGCCGGTCCCGTCGTCGAGCCACAGCTCGAACGGCCGGCCGCCGTGTGGCGTGATCTCGACGACGGCGAAGGTGCGCTCGCCCTCGCGCTGGTCGGGCAACATGCGCAGCGCGGCGGGCCAGCGCTCCGGATACCACCAGGCGAGAGTCGTGCGATAGGCGTCGTTGCGTGCCGCCTCCAGCGCCTCCTCGCCGCGCTGCAGGGTGACCTCGCCGGCGGGGTCCTGCGTCCACACCACCTCGCCGTCGAAGCCCTCGGCGCCGCTCATCGGGCCGAGGTGGAAGCGGCTGATACCGCGGCCGGTGCCCAGCTCCTCCCAGGTGTCGAAGGAGCCGGTGAGACCGCCGGTGGCGATGGTGCCGCTGGTGTGCAGGGCGCGCACGCGGTCCCAGGCGGCGCCGCCGCTCACCTCCTTGAAGCGCGCGAGCAGGGCCGCGGGGTCGCGTTCGGCCGCGACGGCCGGCGCCGCGGCGGCGAGGACCACCCACCAGCAGGCGAGCGCGACGAGACGAGCGCGGCGCATGGCGCACGAGAGTACCCTGCGCGTCGCGAGCGCTGCCCGGCGCGTGGGCCGCGTTAACATCGGCGCCACCATGCAGCCCTACGAATCGCCGCCGGTGAAGCCGGGGATGTCGGGGTGTCAGAAGACCGCGGTCGGCTGCGCCATCGGTTGCGGCGGGCTGATCGTTCTCGCGGTGATCGCCGGCGGCATCGGCAGCTGGTGGGCGATGAAGCCGGGCGAGCAGCGTACGACGACGGCGGTGGTGTCGCCGCAGTCGAGCGGCTCCTTCGCCGTCACCGACCTCGGCGCCGACCCCGGCGTCACCGCGCTGCTCGACCGCTTCATCCGCGAGTCGCAGCGCCAGCAGCAGCGCGACATGCCGCCCTGGCTGCGCCAGATGCAACAGATGGGCGCCGCGAGTGGCGGCAGCCCGTCGTCGGGTCTGCGCATGTTCCTGCCACGGCAGGCGACGATCTCGCTCGAGCCGTCGATCGAAGGGCGCGAAGGGCC